>JAFWQQ010000017.1 GCA_017545165.1 Oscillospiraceae bacterium | reverse complement strand
CGGTGCAACGAGGAATCCTCGTGTCAATTTAGTATTCGGGCTTCTTGCCCAGTTACCTTTCGACCTTTGCCGTATACCCAGTATACCACATTGGTTTTATTTATGGTGGTGCTGTTTTTCAGCATGCCTATTTAGTATGAATCGGGAAAAATGAAGGAGGAGGAGCCATGTCCTGCACGACGATTTTGGTTGGCAGCAAGGCCAGCAACGACGGATCTACCATGATCGCCCGGACCGACGACGGGCATTTTGACGTGAAAAAGCTTGTGGTGGTAGAGCCCAGGCAGCAGAAGCGCAAGTACAAGAGCGTGATCTCCCATGTGGAGATCAAACTGCCGGAGGACCCTCTGCGTTATACCGCCTGCCCCAGCGTGGACCCCAAGGAGGGCATTTGGGCGGCCACCGGCATCAACGCTGCCAACGTGGGTATGACCGCCACGGAGACCATCACCTCCAATCCCAGGGTCCTGGCGGCGGATCCCCTGGTGGAGCTGAAAAAGGCCAAAAAGCGCGGCGAGAAGGAAGTCCCCGGAGGCATCGGCGAGGAGGACATCGTGGTCCTGGTGCTGCCCTATATCCGCAGCGCCCGGGAGGGCGTGCTGCGCCTGGCGGAGCTGCTGGAGACCTACGGGACCTACGAGTCCAACGGCATCGCCTTCAACGACGAAAAGGAGGTCTGGTGGCTGGAGACCATCGGCGGCCACCACTGGATGGCCAAGCGGGTGCCCGACGACGTGGTGGTGGTGAATCCCAACCAGTTCGGCATGGACGCCTTCGATCTGGAGGACGCCTTCGGCGAGCAGAAGGATCATCTGTGCTCCAAGGACCTGCGGGAGTTCATCGCGGAAAACCACCTGGACCTCAACCAGAACGGAGCCTTCAATCCCCGGGACGTGTTCGGCTCCCGGCGGGATATGGACCATATCTACAACACCCCAAGGGCCTGGTTCATGGGCCGCTATCTCACGCCCTACTCCCACCGCTGGGAGGGCCCGGACGCGGAGTTCGGCCCCGAGAGCGACAATATCCCCTGGAGCTTCGTGCCGGACCGCAAGGTGGCGGTGGAGGACGTGAAGTACCTGCTCTCCACGCATTTTCAGGGAACGGCCTACAATCCCTATACCAATCAGGACACCGGAAAGCGGGGCATGTACCGCTCCATCGGCATCAACCGCACCGGCGTCACCTCGATCTGCCAGATCCGGCCCGACGCACCGGAGGCCATCCGGGGCCTGGAGTGGATCTGCTTTGGCTCCACCACCTTTGACGCCCTGCTGCCGGTGTATCCCCAGGTGCCGAAAATGCCGGACTATCTCAGCAAGGTAACGCTGGACGTGTCCACCGAGAATTTCTACTGGGCCAGCAGGCTCATCGGCGCGCTGGCCGACGCGGGGTACAACAGCTGCGTCCAGCAGATCGAGCGCTACCAGCAGGCGGTGGTTACCAAGGGCCGCCAGATCGTCCGGGACTATGACCGGCGGATCGCCGCGGGGGAGGAGCTCTCCATCCTGTGCAAGGCCAACGAGGAGCTCTGCCGCATGGCGAAGGAGCAGAGCACCGAGACTCTGAACAAGATCCTGCTGGAAGTCAGCACCAGGATGAAAAACGGCTACAACCGGGCGGACAACTGAGAAAAAGGAGCAAGCATCCATGCTGGAGATACGGAATCTGAGCTTTGCCGTCCATGAGGACGACAGGCAGAAGGAAATCATCCACGACCTGAACCTGACCATCGAGGACGGGAAATTCACGGTCATCACCGGGCCCAACGGCAGCGGCAAATCCACCCTGGCCCGGCTCATCATGGGCATTGAAAAGCCCATTTCCGGCAGCATCCTGCTGGACGGGGAGGATATTACGGCCCTGGACATCACCGAGCGGGCGAAAAAGGGCATCAGCTTTGCCTTTCAGCAGCCGGTGCGCTTCAAGGGCATCCGGGTGAAGGATCTGCTGCGTCTGGCGGCGGGAAAGCGCATCTCCGTGTCCGAGGCCTGTGCCTACCTCTCCGAGGTGGGGCTCTGCGCCCGGGACTATATCGACAGGGAGATCAATTCCTCTCTCTCCGGGGGCGAACTGAAGCGCATCGAGATCGCGACCCTTCTGGCACGCAAGACCCGCCTCTCCGTCTTCGACGAGCCGGAGGCCGGCATCGACCTCTGGAGCTTCCAGAACCTGATCCGCATTTTCGAAAAGATGCGTGCGGAGATCCGGGACAGCGCCATCGTCATCATCTCCCACCAGGAGCGGATCCTGCAGATCGCGGACGAGATCCTGGTCCTGGCAGACGGACGGATCAGCGAGAAGGGCACGCCGGCGGAGATCCTGCCCAGGCTCATCGGGCAGTCCGCGCCGGTCAGCGCCTGCCAGAAGCTGCAGTAAGGAGGGGAGAGACATGGTTCAGCTTGACGCTATTCAAAAGCGCCTCATCGAGGAGATCGCGGATCTCCACAGCGTGCCCGCGGGAGCCTACAACTTCCGGGCCAACAGCAAGCTGGCAGGGCGCAATACCACCGCCAATATCGACATCGTCTCCAAGCCCGACGGCAGCGGTATCGACATCCACGTGAAGCCCGGCACCAAAAACGAGAGCGTGCACATCCCGGTGGTCCTCTCCGAGAGCGGCATCAAGGAGACGGTGTACAACGACTTCTATATCGGCGAGGGGGCCGACGTGGTCATCGTGGCCGGCTGCGGCATCGACAACTGCGGCAGCCAGGATTCCGAGCACGACGGGATCCACCGTTTCTACGTGGGCAAAAACGCAAAGATCAAGTATGTGGAAAAGCACTACGGCTCCGGCGACGGGCGGGGCCAGCGCATCCTGAATCCGGTGACGGAGGTCTACCAGGAGGAGGGCAGCTCCGTGGAGATGGAGATGGAGCAGATCAAGGGCGTGGACTCCACCGAGCGGACCACCCTGGCCGAGCTCAAGGCCGACGCCCGCCTGGTGGTGAAGGAACGGCTCATGACCCACGGCAGCCAGAACGCCGTCAGCACCTATCGGGTGAATCTGAACGGCGCCGGGGCCACTGCGGACGTGGTGTCCCGCTCCGTGGCCCGGGACGAGTCCAGCCAGACCTTCAACGCCCGCATCACCGGCAACGCTCCCTGCAGCGGCCACACGGAGTGCGACTCCATCATCATGGATAAGGGCCGGATCCTGGCCATCCCCTCCCTGGAGGCCAACGACGTGGACGCCATGCTGGTCCACGAGGCGGCCATCGGCAAGATCGCCGGGGACCAGCTGGTGAAGCTCATGACCCTGGGCCTCACCGAGCAGGAGGCGGAGGAGCAGATCATCAACGGCTTCCTGCGCTGAGGAAATTTATAACAGAGAATCACCCCGGTGGGACAAGTCCCGCCGGGGTGATTCTCTGTTATGTGCATTTTATTCCTGGATCATCTGCAGGATCTTTTCATATCCCGCGTCGGCAAGGGGCAGGGAGCGCTCCAGCAGGGCCTGGCCCCGGGCGCGGCAGGCTTCCGCGAAGGCCGCGTCCTTGATGGAGGAGAGGTTGATGAGCACATTCAGCCAGGCGCCCTGCATGGCGGTCTTCAGGCTCAGGAAGGCCACGCCCAGGTCGCTGGCGGAGCTCTGGTTAAAGCCAGATTCCAGGAACTTGTGGGAGAGCGCAATGGCCTCGCTGCAGAGCTTCATGCACTCCAGCGGGGTGTTGGTGCAGGCCTTCAGGCCCGCCTGGATGGCGGCGGAGCGCTCCGCCTTCTGTTCCTCGGTGTCCTTAGGCATAGCAAAGGCGGCGCTGACGGCGTTGAAGGCCTCGGTGTCCCGGTCCATCACGTCCAGGAGCTTGTCCTGCAGGGCCTTGCCCTCTGTTTCGACCTCGGCGGCGAATTCCGCGAATTCCGCGTATTTTTTGCGGCCCTGGGTCAGGCAGGCCACCATGGCGGCGAGACCCGCGCCCATGGCGCCGATCAGGGCCGAAGCGGAGCCGCCGCCGGGCGCAGGCGCGTCGGAGGACAGGGTCTGCACAAAATCGGTCAGCTGCATTTCGGAGAGCTTCATATCCGCCACCTCAGCCTTTCATGTCGATCAGGTGATACTCCATGATCTGATTCTTGCAGTCGAAGTTCTCGATCTTCAGATAGTACTCGGCGCAGTCGATCAGCGCCTTGGCCGGGGTCAGGCCCACGATCTCGCTGCCGATGATGCGCACGCCGTAGCGGTCGGCCAGGGCGCGGATCATCTCATAGGCGTAGAAAAGAGGGGTATCCTCGTAGTTCACCATGTTCATGGAGACCTGGGCGATGTTCCGCTCCTCCAGCATGATGCCGATGGCCTTGCAGGAGCGGAAGCCGCCGGAGGATCCCCGAATGGCCTTGGCGATCTTCTTGGCGATCTCCACGTCGGCGGTGTCCAGATTCACGTTGAAGGCGATCAGCGGCATCCGGGCGCCGATGGCGGTGATGCCGGCGGTGGGGTGGATCTTCCGCTCGCCGAAGTCCGGCGCCCAGTCCGGCTGCAGCAGCTTTTCGGGCATGCCCTCGAACTGGCCCTTGCGGCAGGAGGCCAGGTTCCGACGCTCGGGGCGGGTGGCGGAGTCTTCATACAGGAAGGAGGGGAGCCCCAGCTCCTCCCAGCAGCGTCGGGCGACCCGCTTGGAGATCTCTACGCACTCGGCAACAGTCACGTCCATCTGGGGAACGAAAGGAATCACGTCCACCGCGCCCATGCGGGGATGTTGGCCCTCATGCCTGGTCATGTCGATGGTCTCCACGGCCTTCTTTGCCAGCTGGAAGGCCGCCTCCTCGATGGCGGCGGGGGAGCCGATCAGCGTGAAGACGCAGCGGTTGTGGTTGCCGTCGGTCTGCACGTCAAAGAGCGTGCAGCCGGGGACGGCGTTGGCGGTGTCCACCAGACCCTGAAACACCTCGGGGTCTTTTTCTTTGCTGACGGAAAAATTGGGGATGCATTCCACGAGCTTTGCCATGTTTGAACCCTCCAAATGTTATTTGTGATTTGCGGGATCAGTTTATCACAGGAGGCTTTCGCTGTCCAGTGGGATTGCGTTTTTCTCCGCAAACAGGGCGCTTCCTCTTGCGCTTCGCTTCAAAAAATGATATAAATATCAATTGGGGCTGAATGCCCGTGACACTATGGAATCCTCCGCGTCTGCGGAGCACAGAATACGCTTTTTCGGAAGGGAAGGAGATCAACACCATGAACCTTGCAGATGAGGCCATGACCATCAAGCTGGATTACGAGCTGCCCGAGTATCCCAAGATGGACCCCAGCTACCGCCGGGCCCCCCGTCGGGAGTCCAAGCTCTCGGAAGCCGACAAGGCCCTGGCTATCAAGAACGCCCTGCGCTATATCCACCCGGACCACCACGCCCAGATGGCGAAGGAATTCGCCCAGGAGCTGGAGGAGAAGGGCAGGATCTACGGCTACCGCTTCCGCCCGGAGGGCAAGCTCTCCGGCAAGCCCATCGACCAGTATAAGGGCAAGTGCGTGGAAGGCAGAGCCATTCAGGTCATGATCGACAACAACCTGGACTTTGACGTAGCCCTGTACCCCTATGAGCTGGTGACCTACGGCGAAACCGGTCAGGTCTGCCAGAACTGGATGCAGTACCGCCTCATCAAGAAGTATCTGGAGGAGCTGACCGACGAGCAGACTCTGGTGGTCATGTCCGGCCATCCCCTGGGCCTGTTCCACTCCCACAAGCTGGCGCCCCGGGTCATCATTTCCAACGGCCTGATGGTGGGCACCTTTGACGATCAGGAGCATTTCAACCGGGCCGCCGCCCTGGGCGTGGCCAACTACGGCCAGATGACTGCCGGCGGCTGGATGTACATCGGCCCTCAGGGCATCGTCCACGGTACCTTCAACACCCTGCTGAACGCCGGGCGTCTGAAGCTGGGCATTCCCCAGGACGGGAACCTGGCCGGCAAGCTTTTCGTCTCCTCCGGCCTGGGCGGCATGAGCGGTGCCCAGGGCAAGGCCGCCGTCATCGTGGGCGTGGCCTCCATCATCGCCGAGGTGGATGAGAGCCGTATCCAGACCCGCTACGAGCAGGGCTGGGTCACCCACCGGACGGACTCCCTGGAGGAGGCCGTGAAGATCGCCCTGGAGTATCAGAAGGAGGGCAAGGGCTGCGCGGTGGCTTACCACGGCAATGTGGTGGATCTGCTGGAGTACCTGCTGGAGAAGGACGTCCACGTGGATCTGATGAGCGACCAGACCTCCTGCCACGTGCCCTACGACGGCGGCTACTGCCCCCAGGGCCTGACCTTCGAGCAGCGCACCGAGATGCTGGACAAGGACCCCGAGGACTTCCGCAAGCTGGTGGACAAGTCCCTGCAGCACCACATCGAGCTCATTGAGAAGTTCCACGACCGGGGCACCTACTTCTTCGACTACGGCAACAGCTTCCTGAAGGCCGTGTACGACACCGGCGTGAAATCCATCTGCAAGAACGGCGAGAACGACCTGGACGGCTTCATCTTCCCCTCCTACGTGGAAGACATCCTGGGTCCCTGCCTCTTCGACTACGGTTACGGTCCCTTCCGCTGGTGCTGCCTGAGCCGGGATCCCAAGGACCTGGAGAAGACCGACAAGGCCGCCGCGGAGTATATCAAGGAGCACAACCGGCGCTATCAGGACTATGACAACTATGTCTGGGTCCGGGACGCCATGGAGAACAAGCTGGTTGTCGGTACCCAGTGCCGCATCCTGTATCAGGACGCCATGGGCCGCATGAACATCGCCCTGAAGTTCAACGAGATGGTCCGCAACGGCGAGATCGGCCCCGTGATCCTGGGCCGTGACCACCACGACACCGGCGGCACCGACGCGCCCTTCCGGGAGACCTCCAACATCAAGGACGGCTCCAACATCATGGCCGAAATGGCCACCCAGTGCTACGCCGGCAACGCGGCCCGGGGCATGAGCTACATCGCCCTGCACAACGGCGGCGGCACCGGCATCGGCCGCGCCATCAACGGCGGCTTTGGCATGGTGCTGGACGGCTCCGAGCGGGTGGACAACATCCTGAAAATGGCCATGCCCTGGGACACCATGGTGGGCGTCGCCCGCCGCAGCTGGGCCCGCAACGAGCACGCCATGACCACCGCCGCGGAGTACAACAAGATGTACGCCGGCAAGGACCACATCACCATGCCCTATGTAGCTGACGATGAGCTCGTCGCCGAGGCCGTCAAGAGCATGAAGAAGTAAGCCAATAAGGGAGAGGGGGAACTCTCTCCCTTGAAAGGATTCTATGAAGAAGCTGCTGATCAACAATATCGGAATGCTGGCAAGTCCCTGCGGCAAGGAGGCCCGGAGAGGCAAAGCACAGGGAGAGATCCGCATTCTTCGGAAGGCCTGGCTCCTGATCGAGGGCGGGCACATCGCCGCGCTGGGCGAGGGCGAGCCTCCCGCCGCCGATGCGGTCATACTGGATGCCGGCGGCAAGCTGGTGACTCCCGGCCTGGTGGACGCCCACACCCACCTGATCTTCGGCGGCTGGCGGCAGAACGAGCTGGGACTGAAGCTCCACGGCGTGACCTATCTGGAGATCCTGGCCCAGGGCGGCGGCATCCTCTCCACGGTGAAGGCCACCCGGGAGGCCACGGAGGACGAGCTTTTTGCAAAGGCCTGGGACGCCCTGGACGAGATGCTGGATCTGGGCGTCACCACAGCGGAGGCCAAGAGCGGCTACGGTCTGGATCTGGAAACGGAGCTCAAGCAGCTTCGCGTGATCCGCCGACTGCATGAAGAACACCCCGTCGACCTGGCGGCCACCTTCCTGGGCGCCCATGCGCTGCCGCCGGAGTATAAGGAGGACCGGGAGGCGTATCTGCGTCTGCTCTGCGAGCGGGTCATCCCCCGGGTCGCGGAGGAGAAGCTGGCGGAGTTCTGCGACGTGTTTTGCGAGACCGGCGTCTTCAGCGCCGAGGAGTCCCACCGAATCCTGGAGGCCGGCAAGCGCTTCGGCCTGATCCCCAAGATCCACGCGGACGAGATCGACCCCATCGGCGGCTCCCAGCTGACCGAGGCGGTGGGCGCCATCTCCGCCGAGCATCTGATCGTCTGCCCGCCCGAGGGGATTGCCGCCATGGCCAAGGCGGGGACGGTGGCCTGCTGTCTGCCCGCCACCAGCTTTTACCTGGGCTCCACCTTTGCCCCGGTGCGGGATATGATCGCCGCCGGAGTCCCTGTGGCTCTGGCCTCGGACTTCAACCCCGGCTCCTGCCCCAGCCTGAACCTGCAGTTCGTGATGAACCTGGGCTGCCTGCGGTATAAGATGACGCCGGAGGAAGTGCTTACCGGCGTGACGCTGAACGCCGCCGCCGCCATCGCCCGCGCCGAAAACATCGGCTCTCTGGAAGAGAGGAAGCTGGCGGATCTGGTGATCTGGGACGCGCCGGATCTGGACTATATCTGCTACCGGATGGGCAGCAATCTGGCCGAAACCGTCATCAAAAAAGGCATGATAAAGAAAGGGTATTTGCATGGCATTCTTGACTGATATCGAAATCGCCCAGCGCTGCGAAATGCGCAAGATCACCGAGGTCGCGAAGGACGCCGGAGTAGATGAGAAGTACCTGGAGCAGTACGGCAATTACAAGGCGAAAATCGACCCGGCCATTTTGAAGGACCTGGCCGATCGGCCGGACGGCAAGCTGATCCTGGTCACGGCCATCACCCCCACCCCGGCGGGCGAGGGCAAGACCACCACTTCTGTGGGTCTCACCGATGGACTGCGGAGGCTTGGCAAGAACGCCATCGTGGCCCTGCGGGAGCCCTCTCTTGGGCCGGTCTTCGGCGTCAAGGGCGGCGCTGCCGGCGGCGGCTACGCCCAGGTGGTGCCTATGGAGGACATCAACCTCCACTTCACCGGGGACTTCCACGCCATCGGCGCGGCCAATAACCTGCTGGCCGCCATGCTGGACAACCACATTCAGCAGGGCAACAACCTGGGGATCGACCCCAAGGCCATCACCTGGAAGCGGGCGGTGGACATGAACGACCGGCAGCTGCGCCACATTGTGGACGGCTTGGGCGGCAAGATGCAGGGCGTGCCCCGGGAGGACGGCTTTGAGATCACCGTAGCCAGCGAGATCATGGCGGTGCTGTGCCTCTCCTCCGATCTGATGGATCTGAAGCGGCGGCTGGCCCGCATCGTGGTGGGCTATACCTACGACGGAAAGCCCGTCACTGCCCACGACCTGAAGGCTGAGGGCGCCATGACGGCACTGCTGAAGGACGCCATCAAGCCCAACCTGGTGCAGACTCTGGAGGGGACCCCGGCCTTTGTCCACGGCGGCCCCTTTGCCAATATCGCCCACGGCTGCAACAGCGTGATGGCCACCCGGCTGGCCCTGAAGCTCAGCGACTATACCGTCACCGAGGCCGGCTTTGCCGCGGACCTGGGGGCGGAGAAGTTCGTGGACATCAAGTGCCGCATGGCCGGGCTCCATCCCTCCGCCATGGTGGTTGTCGCCACCGTCCGGGCGCTGAAATACCATGGAGGCGTTCCCAAGGCGGAGCTGGGCACGGAAAATCTGGAGGCGCTGGAGAAGGGCCTGCCCAACCTGCTGCAGCATGTGAGCAACGTGAAGGAGGTATTCGGCCTGCCCTGCGTGGTGGCTCTGAACCGCTTCCCGACGGATACCGAGGCGGAGCTTGCCCTGGTCGAGGCCAAGTGCAGGGAGCTGGGAGTGAACGTTGCCCTCAGCGAGGTCTGGGCCAAGGGCGGCGAGGGCGGCATGGCCCTGGCGGAGGAAGTGGTGCGGCTGTGCGAGCTGCCGAACCATTTTGGCTTTACCTATGAGCTGGACCAGCCCATCGAGGAAAAAATCCGGACCATCGCCAAGCGGATTTACCACGCCAAGCATTTGCTGATGCTGCCCGCCGCGAAAAAGAAGGCTGCGGAGCTGGAGAAGCTGGGCTTCGGAGAGCTGCCGATCTGCATGGCGAAGACCCAGTATTCCTTCTCCGACGATCCCACGCTTCTTGGCGCGCCTGAGGGCTTCACGGTGAACGTGTCCAACGTGAAGGTCTGCGCGGGCGCGGGCTTTATCGTGGCCTATACCGGCGATATCATGACCATGCCGGGCCTGCCGAAGGTCCCCGCCGCCGAGCGCATCGACGTGGACGAGAACGGCGTGATCTCGGGACTCTTTTAAGTTTTTTCAACAAAAAAGGAGCTGCAAAAGGCGGCGCAGATTAGGGACACTATGAAAACAGTGTTTTGAGCGGCGTCTTCAAGCGGGGAACAAAGAAAGACCACATTTACTGAGATTACTCGGTAGATGTGGTCTTTTTTGTTCAAGCAAAAAATGCAGATATAAAAAAGACCACTGGTTGCCGGCCCAGTAGTCGAAGCCTTTATACATCCCAAGCTATAAGCATAGGACTACAATGATATATTGATAGGAATCAGATATTTCCTTTTGAAAAAAGCAAACAACTGGAAAAAGTCTTTATCTGAATCTCTGAAAAAACGCTGGTTTTCGTGGATGTTCATGTTATGTTCGATCGTATCGAGAACAGATCCCGATATATTGGAACAATGATCAGACACCCGCTCCAGATTCGTAAGCAGATCTGACCACACGAATCCAGCCGCGACTGAACAATCACCTTTTTGAAGGCGAAGAATATGACGAGTTCGCAATTCTTCTTTCAGCACGTCAATGACCTGTTCAAGAGGCTCCGTTTTTTGTGCCGCTTCATAATCATTTTTTGAGAACGCTTGATAGGCCAGCTCGAGAATTTCAATGACGGCCGAGCTGATGACCGTATATTCCTCTGTAGCCTGGCCGGAAAAACTGATCCCTTTTTGCACCAGTTCTTCCGCGGATTCCAGAATGTTGACTGCATGGTCGGCAATACGCTCATAGTCGCCGATCAGCTTCATATATTCGGTCGCCTTCACACTTTCCTCATCGCTGAGGTGTCGGGATGTCAGTTTTAACAGGTACGTTCCGAGAATATCCTCAAAATGATCGGTTTCATCCTCTGCTTTCCGAATGCTCTCCGCCGTTTCTTCGTCGTATTTCAGTATGCAGTTCACGCTGGACTTCAGCGCGTTGATCGCGGCAATCGCCATATGGTCAAGAACCTGTTCGCACTGACCAAGCGCAAGCGCAGGGCTTCCGAGCAGGCGCTCGTCAAGCTCATTTGCCTTTTCTGGCGTCTCCGCGTCAGGGATGATCCTGCAAACCATCTTTTCAAACGCCTCACTGAGAGGGAACATCAGGAGCGTACAAAGAATATTAAAAACAGAGTGGAACACCGCGATTCCCATCAGGCTCGCCGATTTTGTCAGGAGCGTTGGGGCAATAGTCGCTTTCACAATGCAGAAAACCGTCAGCCAGACCGCCGCGCCGATGACATTGAAGCTGAGGTGTACAAGAGCGGCGCGTTTCGCATTCTTGCTCGTGCCGACGGAGGAGATCAGCGCCGTAACGCAGGTGCCGATGTTCTGACCCATGATGATCGGAACAGCTGCACCGTAAGTGACAGCTCCGGTCGAGGCAAGCGCCTGCAAAATGCCCACGGACGCAGAACTTGACTGTATGACTGCAGTGAGAATCGCACCGGCGAGAACGCCAAGAATCGGATTCGTGAAAGCAAGGAACATCTGCTGAAATTCAGGCACATTCCGAAGTCCCGAAACAGCGCCGGACATGGTTTCCATGCCAAACATCAGCGTAGTAAAGCCAAGCAGTATCAATCCCGTATCTTTTCGCTTGCTGCTCTTCGACATCATATAGAAAATAATGCCAATCAATGCAAGGATCGGCGTAAATGACGAAGGCTTCAACATGCTGACCAAGAAATTCTTACTATCTATTCCCGCGAGGCTCAAAATCCATGCGGTTACAGTAGTACCGATATTCGCGCCCATGATGACATTGATCGACTGCTTGAGCGTCATGAGCCCTGAGTTCACGAAGCCAACTACCATCACCGTTGTTGCCGACGAACTCTGGATCACGGCAGTCACGGCGAGACCGGTAAATAGCCCTGCATATTTATTTGTTGTTAACCGGCCAAGAAGCAATTTCAGCCCGTTTCCTGCGCGTCTTTCCAGGGCCTGGCCCATCAGCGTCATGCCGAACAGAAACAGGCACAGGCCGCCGATCAAATTTAATCCATCAAAAAAATCCATAAAGTTTTCTCCATTCTTGTTTCGGTTGCAAGAACAGAGTAGTGGTCTAACATCAAATGCTCTATCAGGCTCCTGTAAAATCCGTGTAAAGCAGAGAGCGAAAACAGGGGCCGAAGCCCCTGCAAATCTTGTATCATTATATGAGCTGCTGCTCGTTGATGATCAGTTTGAACTGAAGCCCCAGCCTTTCTGCTGCCTTACGACAAAGGATCATGCGTTGCAGGAATATCTCAAAATAGTCCATCACAGATCCATAGCGTGTGTCGATGGTCAGTTTTAATTTGATAATCGTTTGGGCCTTGTTGATTTTCAGCTCTGCTTTCGTGACGGAGTAATTCACGCGGTCATGAATATCGAAAGAAGACTCGTCCTGGTTTCGCACGCGGTTGCGGCGTACATCGCTTTTGTCGGCAAGGATAAGTGCGGCTGCAAGTGGACTGACCGGTATCCCTGTCCCTTCATCGTGGTTTCCGATCGCGGTAACGATTGTTCCTATCTCTTCTGGCAAGAGATCCAGATGATCTAGGATTCGGAACGCGATGATTGCTCCGGATTGGCTGTGTTCCTCTCGGTTGACAAGATTTCCGATATCATGAAGATACCCTGCAATTTTTGCAAGTTCGACCAGCCGTTCATCATAGCCGAGTGTTTGCAAAATGTATCCTGCTTTTTCAGCCACCATGGTGCAATGGGCAAAGCTATGCTCTGTAAATCCAAGAGCAGACAGGGAGAGATCCGCTTGGCTGATATAGGTGTTGACCTCGTGGTTTTTCCTGATTTCCTCGTACGTCATGATTTTCCTTTTTCTGGCGTGTTCGGCAAAGTGATGATGAACTCCGTGCCTTCACCGACGACGCTGTTGACGCTTATTGTTCCGTTGTGAATCATTACGGCGTGCTTTACAATGGAAAGGCCAAGCCCGGTGCCGCCGACTTCTTTGCTGCGGCTTTTATCCACGCGGAAAAAGCGCTCGAAAACTCTCTCCCTGTTTTCTGCCGGAATGCCGATACCAGTATCTTTAACAGACAGCTTCGTTTCGTGTTTGGATGGAAATACGCCAATGGTTACGCTGCCTCCGGCATGATTATACTTGATCGCGTTGTCACAAAGATTGTAAACGATGCTGTACAGTATTTGGGGGACCCCCCACAGCGGAGCGTTTGTCCCTTCCAGAGCGAGGGTGATATTCAGCGCCGATGCAGCAGTGTCAAGACTGTCAACCGCGTTTTCAGCAATACAGTACAGGTCACAGTTTTCCCATTGCAGTTCTGTGCCGCCGCTGTCAAGTTCTGCCAAATCGATAATGTCTTCGACAAGTTTCGTCATGCGGGAGGCTTCGCCGCGTATCTTTGCTGCGAAGGGTTTGATATCCTCTTCTTTGACCATCCCGTTTTCAAGTAATTCGGCATACCCGGAAATAGCATGAAGCGGTGTTTTCAGTTCATGAGATGCATTTGCGGTGAACTCTTGACGGATCATCGCTGTTTTTTCTATTTGTGCCTGATCCAGTTTCAACTGGTTGCGCTGTGCCGCAATATGCCTAAGCAGCGGTTCGATTTCCTGATAGTTCTCTTTTCCAAAATATTGATCCGGCTTTTCCAGGTCGATCTCATTGATGGGCTTTACGATTAATTTTGCAAGTCGTGATGCAAGAACGAAAGTCAGGACGAGCGCGATCATGATTACTATGCAAATCGGCTGAGCAAATCCGAGAATAAGCGTCCAAACCGCCAACTGCATCATGGAGAGTCTGAGAACGGATCCATCAGGGAGGCGCTTGGCGGCATATAACTGCTTGTCCGAGAGCGTACTGGAATAGCGCGTGGATTCACCATACCCTTCGTTCAGCGCCTGTTTGACTTCTTCACGTTCCAGATGATTCTCCATGGTGGTTGGATTTGCTTCACTGTCAAATAGAACAGTACCATCGGCTCCGATCCATGTAATACGATAGCCTTCCGCATTCAGGTTTTCAAAATAGCTTTCACCTGCTTTTTCAACACCCTGTGATGCAAGCTCTGTTTCATTTTTCAGCTGATGCTTCTGAAGAGATGAGAAATAGCTGTAGGTGATGCCCATGATGAAAACGAGGGAGGCCAGGAATACCGACAAGGCAACGATCCAGATACCTTTGAAAATTTTTCTGCTCATTTCTTTAACCCCATTCTGTATCCGACGCCGCGCACCGTTTCAATCAGATTCCCTGCTTGAGCAAGTTTCGTCCGAAGCGTGCCGATGTGGACATCAACTGTCCTTGTTTCGCCGATAAAGGCATTTCCCCAAATCTCGGATAAAAGAACTTCTCTTGTAAAGACTCGGTCGGGGTTTTCCATGAAGAGCTTTAACAACTCATACTCTTTCAGGGTCAAAGAAACCGGCGCCCCATATACAGTAACCGTGTGTCTGCTTTTGTCCATAGAAATTCCGCCGCAGGCAAGTACCTCTGCCTGCTTCGGCGTTGCTCTCCTTAGTACAGCTTTGATCCGGGAAACCATTTCCATCATGCCAAAGGGCTTTGAAAGGTAATCATCAGCGCCGCTGTCCAAACCGATGACCTTGTCGTATTCACTGTTTTTCGCCGTAGCCATGATAACTGGAATGTCCACGGTCACAGGAGAAGAACGCAGTGCTTTTAGAATCGTCAATCCGTCTTCGTCCGGAAGCATAACATCTAATATGATAAGCGCCGGCTCTTGCTCTTTCATTGCAGGCCAGAAATCGCTTGCGCTTTCAAATCCCCTTGCATCAAACCCGGATGCTTTCAGCGTATATACCATCAAATCACGGATGGTGCTTTCATCTTCGACGCAGTAAATCATCAGGAAACCTCCTTTTTCGCTTTCAATATAGACCGGCATTGTAAACCTTGTAACCGCAGTAATGCAAAAATAATGTAAAGTGCGAGTCTGTTCTTGTATGCATTATACTCGATGCTCATATTCGATTGTCTCCTTTCTGAGGTCCCTCACTTAAACAAAAACAATCCGGGGAAAAAGGAAGGGCTAACTCTGCCGTCCGTGATCTACGTTTCCATCGTGATCTTCTGGATGTTCCAATTGGAGGTAATGGCCGGGGTAATATACTGCAGCTTAATATCTTCTTCGGACATCTGCTTCTTACTCAGAATCATGCAGTACCCCTCCTCTCACATGTGATCATTCGAGCGCATAACAATACATAGTAAATATATCGCAAGCCCTGGAAAAACACAATTACTGCAGTTTCCAAGACGAGCAAATTCAGGGCTTTTCCCCTTCGGTTTTCCGGTGGGGATATTTTTTTGCCTTTTTTTCAAAAAAGAATCGGTCAGAAGGCAATTGTTGTCCAGAAAGAGGTACGGGAGCAACTCTCTTACCGAAAAAAAGTTTCAGAAAACACCTTAACAAAGCTGTGATGTTTTCTCCGTATAGTGAGGGATTTTGCACAGTATCTTCAACTTTTGATCTTTCCTGTGGCTACTGAAGGGGAGGCATCCATTTCTTTTTTCGGCAAAACCGCATTCTTTTCTCTTTTGGGGTATGGGAGCCCCTCAATTCCCATAAAGTACGCGTGTTTGTCCACCCCGCCGCTTATGAGAGTAGCTGCCCGGAGTTCCATAAATGCAGAACAGCTTTTTTTAGAAATATTCAACTTTTGACCATTCTCGTGGCCACTAAATGCGCGGTATTATCCTCTCCTCTGACAAAACATGCCATATATCACCGCGTTGTGAGAAAACTCTCACCTAACGGTAAGTTTTACCGTCTCCCGTGGACTGCTTATAGAAGCTTAACGTAAACACCTTATCAAAATCACCGTTATTTCTCCGTAAGACGAGATGCTCACCTGAGATAGGCTTCGGATCTGTTGCTCCCGTGAGTTACCTGTAGAAAGGAAAATGAACAGAGGCGGTGATCTTACTCTAGACAGTTTACAGATGCCTTTCAAATCTGTGAGCAACGGAGCATCGGCTCCGCTCAAATAAAAAACAAAATATCGAAAGCCTGATTACGTATAAGGGTCGAGATACATACTGAGCGCCGCGATTCGTTCAAAGCGACCAGTATTATCTAGGGGATAAGTGCGCCCTTTTTCAGGTAATCAGGCTCCCGGATAGCGTATTTCGGCTCTTTTCCGCATCAGGCGGAAAGGAACCGAACATGATCGTTAAGTACAAAGACTACTACGAAGGCACTGTCAACGTCGACCTCCCGGACAATACGCCGCCGGAACTGTTGGATGAGGTCCTGGCTTTTTTCAAAGAGGATTATCGTCATGAATACAACATGCACCGGCGCGACGAACGACATGAACTCTTCTCCCTGGATGCATTTGAGTATGAGCCCGCCACTCCATATGATTACAGTTCCTTGGCATACCACATGACGCCGGAAGAAATCCTGTTACTTAAGGAAGAGGATGAGCAGGGCGTGCAGCGCCTTGATATTCTGACGGAGAAACAGCGCCGGAGAATGTTGCTGAAGATGTATGGCTTCTCAATGCGCGAGATTGCCAGGATCGAAGGCGCCGATCACACCAGCGTTACCGAGTCGATAGCGGCGGCGGAGAAGAAATTAAAAAAATCTTTTGAAAACACCCCCACAAAATGACCCCCGGATGGCTTGTATAGTGAGAGGACTTCTCTCAGAAAGGAGCCATATCATGAAAAACAATTTGAAAAGGGGCCGGAGCCATGAAATCGATCACGATCTATACGGCTAACCGCCGCGGGGATAAGTTCAACACTTTTTATCCCGAGAGGCGGATCATCAGTTCCGCCGAGGATTTGACTGAGGCTGCTCAGTACGACCAGGTCTTCGCCACATATGAGGGCAATCATCGGTCAAAGGATAACTTCATCTGCTCGGACTGCCTCCCGCTGGACTGCGACAACGATCATTCCGATTTGGAGTCCGACTGGAAGACCGCCGCGGACGTGGAGACCGCATTCCCGGAGGTCCCGTTCTACCTGATCTACAGCCGACACCATATGAAATGGAAGGACAAGTTCAGCCCGCGGCCCAGGTTCCACATAATTTTCCCCATCGATCCGATTACAGACGCAGAGGCCTATCGTCAGCTGAAAGAGGCGGTCATCGCGCGTTTCCCATACTTTGACACGGGAGCGAAGGACGCAGCCAGGTTTTTCTTCGGCGTCAAGACCCCGGTCGTAGAGCAGCACGGAGGTGAGCCTGTTGCAGCTGAATGAATTCATGTCGCAGCAAGCCCCGCCTCCGCAGCCGGAGAAGGAGCCGCCTGTTGACACAGAACAGGCTGTCAGCTTTGAGGACCTGCCGGACCAGGTGATCCCCGAGGGGCAGCGCAACACGACCATGTCACATATTGCCGGAAAGCTGATCAAGCGTTACGGCAATACCGATGAGGCCAGGAAGCTGTTCGTAGAGAAAGCAAAGGCCTGCGATCCGCCTCTCGGCCGGGATGAACTGAAAAGCATCTGGAAGAGCGCTGTCAGCTTCGGCAAGAAAGTCGCCGCCCAAGACGGGTATATCCCGCCGGACGAATACAACGACCATACCCCTCGCAAGCCGGCGGATTACTCCGACGTCGGACAGGCCTACGCTTTTGCAAAGCAATGCCGCAGCTATGTCCGCTATTCCCCCGCGACGGATTATATCGTCTTTGACGGCATCTGCTGGCAGGAATCAAAGCCCAGATCTCAGGCGGCAATGCAGCAGTTCACTGACGCCCAGCTTGCAGAAGCGGAAAAGGAAGTTGAGCGGGCGGAGGAACTGATGGAGTCCACGGGAGCCAACCAGGTCATTGCCGATCACGGGAAAAACGCGCTGGATTTCATGACCGATGAGCAGAAAGCCGCATTTTATACCCATCAGAGCGCAGTCAACTATAGGAGGTTCGTACTTCAGCGCCGGGATTCCAAATATCAGGTTGCCGCGCTGAAGGAGGCCCGCCCCATGGTCGAGATCGATCAGCGCGAACTGGACGCCAACGCGTTTCTGCTGAACACACCGGACTTCACCGTGGATCTCCGTAAGGGCATGGACGGCAAGCAGCCCCACCGGGCTGAGGATTTCATTACCAAATGCACCGCGGTCGTTCCCGGCAGTGAGGGAGAAGATATCTGGCAGGCGGCGCTGAAGACGTTCTTTTGCGGAGACGAAGCGCTGCAGATCTATGTGCAGCAGATCGCCGGTCTCGCCATCATCGGCCATGTCTATGTCGAAGCCCTGATCATTGCTCACGGCGACGGCAGAAACGGCAAGTCCACCTTTTGGAATGTGCTGTCCCGGGTCCTGGGCAGCTACAGCGGCAATATCTCCGCCGATGCGCTGACGGTCGGCTGCAAGCGTAACGTTAAGCCGGAACTGGCAGAGACTAAGGGAAAGCGCCTGCTGATCGCCGCCGAACTGGAAGAAGGAATGCGGCTCAACACATCCCTGGTCAAGCAGTTCTGCTCCACGGACGAGATCTTTGCTGAGAAGAAGTACAAGGATCCCTTCGCATTCACGCCTACGCATACCCTCGTTCTCTACACCAACCATCTGCCGAAGGTGGGCGCGAACGATCCCGGCACCTGGCGCAGACTGATCGTTGTTCCTTTCAATGCCAGGATCGAAGGCAGCGGAGATATCAAGAACTACGCGGACTATCTATTTGACCATGCAGGCCCGGCCATCCTCGCCTGGATGATCGACGGCGCGCGGCAGGTGATTGCTGCAGATTTCCACATTGAGCAGCCGGAATGCGTCAGGGAGGCAACGGCGCTCTATCGGGAGAACAGCGACTGGCTTGACCATTTTCTCTCAGAATGCTGCGAGGTTGGCGATGCATATCAGGCGGCATCCGGGGACTTCTACATGGCCTATCGGGATTTCTGCAACAGAACCGGCGAGTACACCCGCTCGACCACAGATTTCTATGCCGCCATCGACCTTGCCGGATTTGTCCGGAAAAGGACGAGCAAAGGCCGTTTCATCTGCGGGGTGCGGCTGAAGCCGGATTTCGAGCCGCCGGATTACAACGACGAGTCCTGGAACCAGTAGGATGTGTCAGTCTGGTCAGTCATTCTATAAAACCCATTATAGGGCCAAAATCCGAAAAAATATCTCTATAGAGGGTTTTAGGAAATGACTGTCGGGACTGACATGCCCCCATCCAGATGAAGAAAGGAGAAACGACAGCATGAAATTTATCCCCATCGGAGTCAGCAGCGATGCTGAAGCCCGCAGATTTATGAGAGCAGAGGATTTCAGTGATCACCGGTACGACGGTGTTCAGCTGAGAACGGACGGGAAGAAGAACCCCGTAATCATCATGGAGAGCAAACGGACCGACCCGCTTAGATGGAAAGTCGTGTACGGCTTTTCCCAGGTCTTCTTCCGTTCCTTCGCGGAGGCTGTGGAGTTCTGCAACAGCAGGGGCTTCCAGCTTGTGAAAGACCAGGTGGACAGCTAATGGAATACATCCGATACTATCCGCTTATTGACATGGATACTGACGGCTTTGAAAAGCAGGGCTTTCTTCCAACGGGCGATCTCGATTCCATCCAGGCGCATCACCGCTTCTGGCTGGAGGAGGTCGTCCCTCATTATTTCCGGCTCTGCGCGGCAAAGCCCCAGTCCCGGGATACCGTGTCCCGGTTCAGGATCCACTGCCCTTACTGCGGTGGGATCCTCAGTCCCATTTCATCCAATGTAGACGGAAAGAGATACTTTCTCTACGCCTGCGACAAATGTACTCGAAAAGAGAAGGAGAGAAGAAAATGAACGCTTACCCGCTTATCGTCCCTGAGAAGGGAAAATACCTCGCGCCCGTATCTACATCGAACACCGCTGATTATGTCAAAGAGACCCGTGACATGAGTCTGCTCGAGCATGTTGTTGATGGAAGCGACGGACATCACAAGTACCGCTACCGCCTCCACACCAAAGAGCCGACTCGTTTCGAGGATACCCTCGAATACGATATCGGCTGCCCGCGATGCACCAGTCAGCTGCGGCTCTGCGGCAGACCCCTGGACGCTTACGACCACGGCCTCTACAAGTGCCAGGTCTGTGACAAACACTAAGGAGGGAAAACCATGGATTACAGAAAACTCATTACAGACTGCGGTCAGCCCGAATACGACCGCACGTTCTGGAACCTTATGCGCGGCGATAAAACCGCCGAGCAGAAGCTGGCGGAAGGCCGCACAGCAGATACCGGAGCCTATGCTCTGCCCAACAGCGCGGGCGGCAGTTATGAGAAAGCCGTCACCCGGGAGAGCGTCATGCGGCAGATCAGCACGGTCCTCTGTCATTACAGCGGATCGGTCGGTGTCTGGGCGGCGCTGTCTGACGATGTAGCGGAGTTCGTGCCGGAAAACGGATCTATCAATGTGAAAGACGTGATCAACGATTTCACGCGGCTCCTGATCGGCAGGCACAAGCTGACCACGCTGCTCCGGCTTCCGATGGACTTCGTCTCCGACACCGCTTTCGACCTGGAAGGCTACCTTACCAGGCGTCTGGCCAAGGCCTTTGCCAGGACAGAGGATAAGGGTTTCATCTCCGGCACCGGTGTCGATGAGCCCTATGGCCTGCTGCATAACGAGGAAGGTGCGGAGATCGGGGCTGCCGCTGACGCTCTCAGCTATGACGCTGTGATCGATCAGTACTTCTCTGTCAAGCCGGAGTACCGCAAGAACGGCGTCTGGCTCATGAATGATGAGACCGCCCATGCCCTGAAGAAGCTGAAAGACGATGCCGGAAACTACCTCTGGCGCGGCAGCGACGACACGATCATGGGCAAACCTGTCATGATCTCGGAATACATGCCGAATGCCGAACCGGGAGACAAGCCGATTCTTTTCGGAGACTTCAGATACTACTGGATCGTCAAGCGCAGCCCTGTGACGGTGAGGACGCTCAAGGAACTGTTCGCTCTGAAAGGGCAGATCGGCTACCTGGCGTTCGAATTCATCGACGGCAGGCTGATCCGCCGCGAGGCTGTGAAAGCGCTTCAGATCACATCCGCATAATTCCCTGAGGCCGCGGGGTCACCTCCTTCCCGCGTTTGCTCATGGGGCAGTCGGGCCTGTTCGGTTCTTCCCGGCTGCCCCACTTTTGAATAGGGGGTATATACCCTTTTGAATTCGCTTTTTTTACGCGTGAAGGGGGCCGTCGGTCTCCAGGTAAAAAAGGCGTAGAGATTTGACCCGCCCCCCGGGGCTACGGAGAACTCTATGGAACATATACAGTCTACTTACCAGGGAAGGCCGTGCTGCGTGGCTCAGATGACCATCGGCAACACGGCCTTTACCGTTATATCCGTGCAGAGCGATCATGCCAGCGAGACAGCCTGCCAGAAGCTCAAACGGCTCATCCTGGACAATGCATCGCCCCAGCGTCTCCTTTCCGAAAACTCGAAGGCAAGCTGAGAAATAACTTGCTATTTCCGCGGTAGTACGGGAATATAGAGTACCGCTTGAAGACGGTCGGAAAGGAGGATTTTCAATGAACAACAGCACAATTCAATACAGACCGTCTCATACTATCGCAGGGGACAAGATCACAGCCCTTTATTGCAGGCTCTCCCAGGAAGACGATCTGCACGGCGAGAGCAACAGCATCACAAACCAAAAGGCGATTCTTCAGAAGTATGCGGACGAGCATGGCTTCCCCAACACCATGTTCTTTGTCGATGACGGGTACAGTGGCACGAACTTCAACAGGCCCGACTGGCAGCGCCTGATCGGCATGATCGATGAAGGCCGGATCGGAATCATCATCGTCAAGGACATGAGCCGTCTCGGACGAGATTATCTCCAGGTGGGCATGTATACGGAGATGGTTTTCCCCAACGCCGGTATTCGGTTCATTGCCATCAATAACGGCGTGGACAGCATCAACGGCGCCGAGAACGACATGACGCCGTTCATCAATATCTTCAACGAGTTCTACGCCAAGGATACCAGCCGCAAAATCAAGGCTGTTTTTAAGGCGAAGGGCAATTCCGGCAAGCCCCTCGCGACTACCCCGCCGTACGGTTACATGAAGGATCCGGAGAACAAGTTTCACTGGATCATCGACGAAGAAGCCGCCGCGGTCGTCAGGGAGATCTTCCGGCTCTGCGTTGCCGGTTACGGTCCTTCCCAGATCGCCTCAGAACTGGAACGCAGGCAAATTGAGAATCCTGTGCACCATGCAAAGAAGAGCGGCAAAACGCTGCCCGCCCGCTCTAACGGCTACAGTCCCTATAGATGGGATGAAACCACCATTTCCCGTCTGCTCTCGCGTCAGGAGTATCTCGGACGCATCGTCAATTTCAAGACTCATACCAAATCTTTCCGGGACAAGAAGACCGTGGACAATGATCCGTCTGAGTGGGCAGTGTTTGAGAACGCCCATGAGCCGATTATTGACCAGGAGACATTTGACATCGTCCAGCGCATCCGCGACGGCAGAAGACGGTTCACTCCGATGGGTGAGATGCCGATTCTGTCCGGTATGCTCTTCTGCGCTGACTGCGGAGCCAAGCTCTACCAGGTTCGCCACAGAGGATGGACGCATGAACAGGAAATCTTCGTCTGTGCCAATTACAGGAAGCATAAGGGAATGTGCTCTCCGCACCAGATCCACAATGTCCAGGTGGAAGAGATCCTTCTCCGTGAACTAAAGCGCATCACAGCATATGCCCGGTCTCATGAGAGCGAGTTCGTGGAACTGGTCACCAGGCAGAACGAGAAAGAACTCTCCCGCCTGATGCGTGACAGCAACCGTGAACTGACTCAGGCGAAAGAGCGCATCGGCAGGCTGGACGGCATCATGCAGCATCTTTATGAAGACAATCTTGACGGCAAGATTTCAGATGAACGATTCGCAAGAATGTCCGCCACCTATGAAGCTGAGCAAAAGCAGCTGGAAGCCAGGGTAGCGGAACTGGAGTCCGCCATCGCGGCGGCGCGGGAACAGCGTCTGAACGTGGATTCTTTCCTTGGCATGGTGCGCCGGTTTACCGACATTACCGAACTGTCTGCGGAGATCATCCGCTCTTTCGTGGAAAAGATCGAAGTGCAGAAGCCGGAAAAGGTCCCCGGTACACGGACGAAAAAGCAGACTCTGGTCATCTGGTGGAACTTCATTGGCGCAGTGGATATTCCCGAGGAACTGGTAGAGAACAGAAAAACGGCATAGCCTACATGATCGTAAGCTATGCCGTATTCTTTTTTGTGGATCAAATGCTCCCTAATCCGCAGGGACAAACGCAGCTCCTTTTTTGTTGAAGGATCTTATTCAAACTCGGGGACCAGCTCCTCCGCGATGTCCAGCAGCTCGCCGGAGCGGACCATGCGCTCCACCTGCACGATATCCGGCCAGAGCTCCCGGTCTGTCTCCATGAAGGGCACCTTCTCCCGCACGTGGGCGAAGACAGCCTCATGGACAGGGGAGAGGCCCCGCCCGTGGGTGCCGAGCCTGCGGCGGATATCCACTGCCTGGCAGGCGGTGAGCAGCTCGTAGGCCAGGACGGAGCGGGTGTTCTCCAGGATCTGCCCGGACTTGCGGGCCGCGGTGGTGCCCATGGACACAAAATCCTCCTGATTGGCGGAGGAGGGGATGGAGTCCACGCTGGCGGGGTGGGCCAGGACCTTGTTCTCCGAGGCCATGGAGGCGGCGGAGTACTGCACGATCATATAGCCGCTGTTGACGCCGCCCTCGGTGGTGAGAAACGGGGTCAGGCCATTGGAGAGGGCGGCGTTCACCATGCGCTCGGTGCGGCGCTCGGAAATGCCGGCCAGCTCCGAGCAGGCGATGCCCAGGAAGTCAAAGGGCAGGGCCATGGGCTCCCCGTGGAAGTTGCCGCCGGAGATGACGGCCTCGTCCTCCAGGAACATGAGGGGATTGTCCGTCACAGCGTTGAGCTCGATATCCACCCGGGACTTGATGAAGGCCAGCGCGTCCCGCACGGCGCCGTGGACCTGGGGCATGCAGCGCAGGGCATAGGCGTCCTGCACCCGGTCGCCCTGGGCGTTTTTCAGGATCTCGGAGCCCTCGGTAAGCAGGCGGATGTTCTTTGCCACCCGCTTCTGTCCCTCCTGGCCCCGTACCGCGTGGACCCGAGGATCGAAGGCGTTGAGCTGGCCGGTCAGCGCCGTCAGCGTCATGGAGCCGATCAGGTCCGCCAGGCGGGCGGCGCGGATGGTATCGTAGAGATTCAGGGCGCCCACGCTGGTCATGGCGCAGGTGCCGTTAGTGATGCCAAGGCCCTCCTTGCTGACCAGAGTCTCCAAAGGCTCGATCCCGGCTCTTTTCAGGGCCTCCGCGCCGGGGAGGAGTTCTCCTTCGTAATAAGCCTGGCCCAGGCCCAGCAGCACCAGACCCATATGAGAGAGGGGGGCCAGATCGCCGGAGGCGCCTAGAGAGCCCTTCTGAGGCACCCAGGGGGTCACGCGCCTGTTCAGAAGCTCTACCAGCCGCTCCACCAGCACGAGCCGCACGCCGCTGACGCCCACGCAGAGGGCGTTTGCACGCAGCAGCATCATCCCGCGGACGACCTCTTCGCTATAGGGCTCGCCGGTGCCCACGCAATGACTCAGGATCAGATTGGTAGACAGCTGGCTGCTCATCTCATCGGGCACGGCCACCTTGGCAAAATCGCCGAAGCCGGTGGTGATGCCGTAGGCCACGCGGTGCTCCCGCATGATCTTCTCCGCCAGCTCCCGGGATTTTTGGATGGCTTCGCGGGCCTGGTCCGTCAGCTCCACCCGGGCGCCGAAGCGGGCCACGGCCACAAAGCTGTCCAGCGTGAGAGAATGCCCGTCCAGGGACACCAGAGAGATGGTTTTTGCATGCTCCATAAGGCCAGTTTCCTCTTTTCCTTTTCAATATGATGCTTTGTTCCGCAGCATCAATTCAGCTTATCTATTTTACAACAAGCGCGGCGCAAAAGCAAGCCTGTCCCGCCTTTCCCGGCGGGATTTTGCTTTTCCGATTCCTGTTGAAATGCAGCGTGAAAAAGAGTATAATAAAATAGTTAACAATCCACAGCAGGCCTTTACCGGATCGGAGCGGGAAACTCCGAGGAAGCAGGAGCAGAACATGCAGGAATTCATCACCATCAAGGGCGCACGCGAGAATAATCTGAAAAATATCGACCTGGTTATCCCAAGGGACAAGCTGGTGGTCGTCACCGGTCTCTCCGGCAGCGGCAAGTCCAGCCTGGCCTTTGACACCATCTATGCCGAGGGGCAGCGCCGCTATGTGGAAAGCCTCAGTTCCTATGCCCGGATGTTCCTGGGCCAGATGGACAAGCCGGACGTGGATTATATCGACGGCCTGTCGCCGGCGATCTCCATCGACCAGAAGACCACCTCCCGAAACCCGCGCTCCACTGTGGGAACGGTGACGGAGATCTACGACTATCTGCGTCTGCTCTGGGCCCGCGTCGGCGTGCCCCACTGCCCCAAGTGCGGCCGGGAGATCCGGCAGCAGACCATCGACCAGATCGTGGATCAGATCATGGCCCTGCCACAGGGGAGCCGGATCCAGATCCTGGCCCCGGTGATCCGGGGGAAAAAGGGCGAGCACGTGAAGGTGCTGGAGGACGCCAAGAAGTCCGGCTACGTCCGCGCCCGGGTCGACGGCATCGCCTACGATCTCTCGGAAGAGATCAAGCTGGAAAAGAATAAAAAGCACGACATCGAGATCGTGGTGGACCGGCTGGTCATAAAGCCTGAGATCTCCCGCCGGCTGACGGACTCGGCGGAGACGGCCCTGTCCCTGGCCGGGGGCCTGCTGCTGATCGACCTGGTGGGCGAGGACAGGCAGATCGCCTTTTCCCAGAACTACGCCTGCGAGCACTGCGGCATCTCCATCGAGGAGCTGACGCCGCGGCTCTTCTCCTTCAACAATCCCCACGGGGCCTGCCCCAAGTGCACGGGCCTGGGCATGCAGATGCTCATCGACCCGGAGCTCATCATCCCCAACCCCAATCTCAGCATTTTGGACGGGGGCATCAGCGCCAGCGGCTGGGGCAACGTCCGGGGAGACACCATCTCCAAGATGTATTTTGACGCTATCGCAAAGCGATATCACTTCAAGCTCTCCGATCCCATCAGGGAGATCCCCAAGGAGGGGCTGGACGCCATCCTCTACGGCACCCGGGGGGAGCCCCTGCAGCTTCGCTACGAGAAGGCCGAGGGCTTCGGCGTGATCCGGCGGGAGTTCGAGGGCATCATCAACAATCTGGAGCGCCGCTATCGGGAGACCCAAAGCCCCTCCATGCGGGCTGATATCGAAGAATGCATGTCCGAGACCCCCTGCCCGGAGTGCGGCGGCAAGAGGCTCAAAAAGTCCGCCCTGGCCGTGACCGTGGGCGGCATGAGCATCGCCGCCTTCACGGAGCTCTCTGTTGATAACGCGCTCAAATTTGTCAACGCTCTGGAACTGACGGAGAAGGAGCAGCTCATCGCCGCCCAGATCCTGAAGGAGATCCGGGCGCGGCTGGGCTTTCTGCAGAGCGTGGGTCTGGGCTACCTGACCCTGGCCAGGACCGCTGCTACCCTCTCCGGCGGAGAGAGCCAGCGCATCCGCCTGGCGACCCAGATCGGCTCCAGCCTGATGGGCGTGCTGTATATCCTGGACGAGCCCAGCATCGGCCTGCACCAGCGGGACAACGCCAAGCTCCTGAAAACCCTGCGGCAGCTGCGGGACCTGGGCAACACCCTGATCGTGGTGGAGCACGACGAGGAGACCATGCGCGCTGCGGACTACGTGGTGGACATCGGTCCCGGCGCCGGGCTCAACGGCGGGCAGGTGGTCGCGGCAGGCAGTCTTGCGGACATCTGCGCCTGTCCGGAATCCGTGACAGGCCAGTACCTCAGCGGCAAGAAGCACATCCCCATTCCCGGCAAGCGGCGGAAGGGGAACGGCAAAAGCCTTTGGATCCGCGGCGCGGCGGAGAACAATCTGAAAAAGATCGACGTGGAGATCCCTCTGGGGAAGCTCATATGCGTTACCGGCGTATCCGGCAGCGGAAAATCCTCCCTCATCAACGAGATCCTGTACAAGACCCTGGCGGTGGAGAAGAACCGCAGCAAGCTGCGGCCCGGGAAATGCGAGGCCATCGAGGGCATGGAGGCGGTGGACAAGGTCATCGCCCTGGACCAGAGCCCCATCGGCCGCACGCCCCGCTCCAATCCGGCCACCTACACCGGCGCCTTCAATGAGATCCGGGATCTCTTTGCCTCCACCCAGGATGCCAGACTCCGGGGCTACGGCCAGGGCCGCTTCTCCTTCAACGTAAAAGGCGGCCGCTGCGAGGCCTGCTCCGGCGACGGTCTGGTGAAGATCGAGATGCACTTTCTGCCAGACGTATACGTGCCCTGTGACGTCTGCAGCGGCAAGCGCTACAATCGGGAGACCCTGGAGGTGCGCTACAAGGGCAAGAACATCGCGGACGTGCTGGAGATGACGGTGGAGGAGGCCTGCTCCTTCTTCGCAAACCAGCAGCGGATCCTGAACAAGATCCAGACCCTCTACGACGTGGGGCTGGGATATATCAAGCTGGGCCAGTCCAGCACCACCCTCTCCGGCGGCGAGGCCCAGCGGGTGAAGCTGGCCACGGAGCTGAGTAAGCGCAGCACCGGCAGCACCGTCTATGTGCTGGACGAGCCTACCACCGGTCTGCACGTGGCTGATGTACATAAGCTCATCGATATCCTTAACCGACTCACCGACGCGGGCAACACCGTGGTGGTCATAGAGCACAACCTGGACGTGATCAAGGTGGCGGACCATATCATCGACCTGGGGCCTGAGGGCGGCGACGAGGGCGGCACCCTGGTCTTTGCCGGGACGCCGGAGGACTGCGCCGCCTGCGAGGCAAGCTTCACCGGCCAGTTTTTGAAGCCGCTGCTGGAGACGGCGGAAAAGGAGCGGGGCAATGGATCAGGAACGTGAACTCACGGAGCTCAGCGGCAGCGTGGACGCTGTGATCTATAAAAACGAGGAAAACGGCTATACGGTCCTGCGGCTGCGGAATGAAAACGACGAGCTGGTCACGGTGGTGGGCACCATCCCCTTCGCCGCCCCCGGCGAAACGCTCCTCGCCAGCGGCCAGTGGAGCACCCACAGCGTCCACGGCCGGCAGTTCAAGGCGGAATTCGCCCAGCGCCTGATGCCCACCGACGAGGCGGCCATCTTCTCCTATCTGGCCTCCGGCACCATCCGGGGCATCGGCCCCGCCACGGCATCCCTGATCGTACAGAAGTTCGGCAAGCGGAGCCTGGACGTACTGGAAAACGAGCCCCAGAGCCTGGCCTCCATCAAGGGGATCAGTATCCTCAAAGCCAATCAGATGTGCAAGAGCTTTCGCCAGCAGGTAGGCGTTCGGCGTCTCATGGAGTTTATCTGCTCCTTTGAGCTGCGGCCCATCCTGGCTATGCGGCTCTATCAATATCACGGGGACAAGGCCCTGGAGCTGCTGCGGGAAAATCCCTATATTCTGGCGGCGTCCCATATCGGCGGCAGCTTCTACGAGGCGGACCGGCTGGCCCTGGACATGGGGCTGGAGGAGCAGAACCGAAGCCGCATCAACGCCGCGGTGCTCTTTGAGCTGCGGCATAACCTGGGCAACGGCCACTGCTTCATTCCCCGGGAAAAGCTCACGGCGGTGACGGCGGAGCTGATCCGGGTGGAGCCGGAGCTGGTGGAGGAGAGCATCGACGAGCTGATCGAGTCCGGTCTGCTCCACTACGAGGAGATCGCCGGGCAGCGGGCCTGCTACCTGCCGGAGCTCTACGAGGCGGAAACGGACACGGCAAGACGTCTTGCCCAGCTCTGCCGGGGCGGCTTCCGGGAGGTGATCGACCTGGAAGCGCTGATCGGGAGGCTGGAAGAGAGCCAGCACATCCGTTACGCCCAGATGCAGCGGCAGACCCTGGCCCTGGCCCTGGAAAACCAGGTGGTGGTGCTCACCGGCGGCCCCGGCACGGGCAAGACCACCTCCATCCGGGCCATCCTGGCCATGTTCGACCAGCTGGGGATCCGTTCCCTGCTCACCGCGCCCACCGGCCGGGCCGCCAAGCGGATGACGGAGCTCACCGGGCGGGAGGCCGCTACGGTGCACCGGCTCCTTGGCGCTAAGTTTGACGAGGACGGGGAGCATGTGGTGTTTACCAAAAACGAAGATCAGCGGCTGGAGTGCGACGCTGTGATCCTGGACGAGTGTTCCATGGTGGACCTGCCCCTGATGGACGCGCTGCTGAAGGCCCTGCCGCCCAGCTGCAGGCTGATCCTGGTGGGAGACGCGGATCAGCTGCCCTCCGTGGGGCCCGGCAACGTCTTTTCTGCCATCATCCGAAGCGGCGTGGTGCCCACGGTGCGTCTGACGGAGATCTTCCGCCAGAACGAGGGCAGCCGCATCGTCCGCAACGCTCACATGATCAACAAAGGCCAGCACCCGGACTTTTCGGAGAATACCGGGGACTTTTTCCGCCTGCGGCGTATGCAGGCCGGCAGCACCGTAGACACGGTGGTGGAGCTCTGCGCTGTTCGCCTGCCGGGGAAGATGCATATCCCGCCGGAGGAGATCCAGGTACTCAGCCCCACCCGCAAGGGGGAGCTGGGGACGGTGAGCCTCAACAAACGCCTGCAGGAGGCGCTGAACCCCGCGGTCAAAGAGAAGCGGGAAAAGAGCTTCGGGGACGCGGTGTTCCGGGAAGGGGACCGGGTCATGCAGATCCGGAACAATTACGACATCCTCTGGCACAATGAGGACAATACCAATGTGGGGATGGGCATCTACAATGGGGACATCGGACGGATCCTGCAGATCGAACCGGCGGAGGAGTACCTGATCGTGGATTTTGACGGGCGCATCGCCCAGTACGGCTTCGACGCGCTGCCGGAGCTGGAACACGCCTGGGCCATGACGGTCCACAAGGCCCAGGGAAGCGAGTACCGGGCGGTGATCCTGGCTCTGGCTGCCGGGGCGCCCATGCTCATGACAAGAGATGTGCTGTATACCGCTGTCACCCGGGCCAAGGAGCTGCTGATCCTGGTGGGGGACGACGCCGTGGCCGACCGCATGGTGGACAACTTCCGGCCCAGCAAGCGCTACTGCGCCCTGCGGGTGCGTCTGCGGGCCGCCTGCGGCGTATAAAGAGAGAAAAGACATAGAATGGATCATCTGGTCGATTACATCCAATGGATGGGTGAGCTGTCCTTTTCCGCGCTGCCCTTCAACGAGGCGGACGCGCTGGTGCTGTGCATGCTGTCTTATTACGATTTGTCGCCCTTGTTTCCTCAGAACGGAAGAGGTCCTGTTCCTGTGCGCCAGGCGCTGCGGCTGATCGAGGAGGACAAGGTCCGAGTCATGCTGGTGGGCCGGGACCGGGGCTTTCGCAAGATCCTGGACTGTGCCGCCCGCTCCCGACGTTATGGAGAGCTGTTGATGCGGGACTATGTGGATCAGTACCGCCAGGAGCCGCCGCTGCAGTTTTCGGCGGTGACCTTCTGCGCTCCGAAATTCTGCTTTGTGGCCTACCGCGGCACGGACGATTCCCTGGCGGGCTGGGAAGAGGATTTCATGATCAGCTTCACCGTGACCGAGGCCCAGCGGCTGGCCGCGGACTACCTGCGGCGGGCGGTGAGGAGGAAAAAGCCCTTTTACATCGGCGGGCACTCGAAAGGCAGCAACCTGGCCCTGTATGCTGCCTGTCAGCTGGAGGACGAGGCATGGGACAAGGTGGAGCGGCTGTTTCTGTTGGACGGACCCGGACTCTGCCCGGAGGTGATGGACGACGGCTGCGTCAAGCGTATCGACGCCAGAACCACCAAGATCCAGCCGGCCTTTTCTGTCGTGGGAAAGCTCTTTGAGCCTCAGATCAGCGACAGCCGGATCGTCCAGTCCTCCGCCTCCGGCTTTGTGCAGCATAGTCTGGATACATGGGGTATCAACCACGGCAAGCTTCTGCTGGCGGACGGTCCCAATCCGCGCAGCGTCTGGATCAATGAGCTGCTGGACCGATGGATCAGCGGCATTTCGCAGGAAGATCGGGTCATTTTCGTGCAGGAGCTCTTTGACGCGCTGGCGGCAAACGGGGCCGAATCCTTTGACGAGATCGAGGAGGGCGGCGTGGGAGGCTTCGAGGCGATCCTTTTCAAGCTGCTGGCTTCCAGCAAGGTGACCCTGAAGACCATTACCGACCTGCCCAAGCGGGCTATCCTGGGCGAGCACTATGAAACAATCTCCCAGCGGGGCTTCTCGGGCTGGCTGATGGATCGGTTCCAAAACTGGCAGAATCAAGTGCTGGACCGTAGATCCAAGGAGGAAGAGGTTCAGGAGCCGGATGACCCGCAGGAGCTTTGAGCGAGGCGGGAGAAATCGAGGCTGACGCATGGAAACATGGAAAAAGCTGGATCTGCGCTTTGGAGACAAGGCATGGTGGCAGTTCGTCAAATTCAACCTGGTGAGTTTCAGCATCACGCTTGTCCAGCTGCTGCTGGCCAATGTTCTGCCTCTGTTCTTCGACGGACTGACGGAAAAGCTGCCCGGATTTCTCCGCGGGATCTTCAACAGCGAGGCGCTCTTCTCCGAGCCCGGCCCCTATGTGCGGGACGGCGTGGTGACCTGGGGCTATGTGCTGCCCTTCTTCTTATCCAACTTCCTTGCTAACATTTACGGCTATTTCATGAATATGCGCACGACCTTCCGGGGAAAAGGGACCCGTTTGGGCCTGGCGGTCTATCTGGTCGTTCTGACTTCTCTGATCCTGTTTACGACTTGGCTGCAGGGCCTGATCGTGGCCAGGCTCGGTGAAGGCGGCTGGAAGGAGCTCTCCCGTACCATTGCAGCGCTTGCCGCGGGCCTGGTTCAGATGGCGGTGCTGTTTCCACTGGAGAAATTCGTGCTGTTTCGGAAGAAGGAAAAAAATGATGAACGACCCGAATGAACTGGCCAGAGCCGTTTGCGCGGCCATCTTTCGGGGCGACGGTCTGAAGGCAAGGGAAATAGCGAAAGGGCTGGATCTGGATCATCAGACCGTGAACAGCATCCTCTACAGCTCGCCCTTGATGAAGGAGCTCTGCTGGCAGGATCGGGACTATCGCTGGCACGGGATCATGCGGCAGAGTCCGGATCACACCGGCCTGCAGGAGTTCGCTGCATGGTTCGGCACGGCTGAGGAGTTTCTGGGTCAATCCGAGGAGCTTTGGCTGGAAACGCTGCGGGAGGGCTGCCGGAACATCGGACGAAGCCTCAGCGATGCGAGAGGGCTTACACATTCGTTTTTGGACTGTCGACAGCAGATCGTGGCCCTCTTTGCGGATCTTCGGAAAATGCTGGGGGAGAGCTGCCTGCGCTGGCAGCTGGCCTTTGAACTGCGGCTGAAGCGCTCCCGCCATGTACGCATCTACGCGGACGTGCTTGTCATCACGGAAAACCGGGTCTTCTCCCTGGAGTTCAAGATGAAAAAGGAGCCCGTGCCGGAGGAGGTGGAACAGGCTGCCAAGTACGTGCCCTATCTGGAGATCCTCTTCGGTCCCCGGTATGAGATCATTCCGGTATTGGTGCTCACAGGCGCTCAGGAGCTTTTTTCCTTCGTCCCCATCGGCAAGCGGGATCGGGTGCTGCCGGTCTGCTCAGGGGATATGATCTTCAATGTCTTTGACGAATATTTGGGCTTTCTGAATTGACAAGCGGAGGGCGCGGACTTCATGGTCCGCGCCCTCCGCTTGTCAATGGCTGTGATCGGTGGAGCCTGGGGAGGCAAGCATGTCCATCCCGTGGGAGATCGCCTCGATCACGGCCAGCAGGTTTTCTCTGGCCGCCTTCTCGCTGCCGGGCAGGTTCACGATCAGGGTTGCGCCCCGGATCCCCGCCGCGCTGCGGCTGAGGCAGCCCCGGGGCGTGATCTGGAGACTGGCCCAGCGCATGGCCTCGGGGATGCCCCGGGTCTCCCGCTCGACGACGGCCATGGTTGCTTCCGGCGTGACGTCCCGCGGCGAGAAGCCGGTGCCGCCGGTGGTCATCACCAGGCTGATTTTCTTCTCGTCCGCACAGCGGATCAGCTCTGCTTGGATCTGGTCTTTTTCGTCCGGAACGATGGATGCATAGCAAACGGAAAAGCCCGCGTCCTCCAGGATCTTGCGCACCGCCGGGCCGCTGGTGTCGATCCGCTCCCCGCGGGAGGCCTTGTCGCTGACGGTGATGACTGCTGCTGTGTACGGCATCTGCTTATCCTCCGATCTGATTCATGTTTCGATTGGCCTGGCTGCGCTGACTGTAGGACAACACGCCATGCCACTGGGGCTTGCGTAGGATGGCCTGGCGCAGCACCTCGGTCATCTCCTCCTCGTTCAGGCCCTTGATGCTCAGCTCGTCCGAGGAGTGGAGACAGGGCTTGACCTTCCCGTCCGCCGTGATGCGGAGTCGATTGCATTCGGCGCAGAAATGGGCGCTGACCGGGCTGATGAGCCCGATGCGGCCCTGTGCGCCCGGAAGCCTGTAGAGCTTGGCGACGCCGCCGTCCCCCGCCAGGGGCTCCAGCTCCGGCAGCTTATCGGTGACCACCGTGTAGGGAATGAAGGCCTCGGGCCCGAAATCGCCGCTGTCGTACATGGGCATGAGCTCGATAAAGCGCAGGTCGATAGGCCAGCGCCGGGTCAGCTCCGCCAGGGCCGGGATCTCCTCATCGTTGAAGCCGCCGATGAGCACGGTGTTGATCTTGATCTTCCCAAAGCCCGCCTCCTGTGCGGCTTCGATGCCGTCCAGGGCCTCCCGGAGCTCGCCCCGGCGGGTGATGAAGCGGTACTTGTCCGCCTCCAGCGTGTCCAGGCTGATATTCAGCCGGTCCACCCCCGCCTCCTGCAGGGGCTTTGCCAGCTTCGGCAGCAGGGTGCCGTTGGTGGTGAGGCAGAGCTCCCGGATGCCGGGCGTGGCCGCCGCCCCTTGGCAGAGGCTCACGATGTTGGGCTTGACCAGCGGCTCGCCGCCGGTGAGGCGCAGCTTGGTGACGCCCAGGGAAGCCGCCGCCCGGATGGCCGTCAGCATTTCCTCCTGGGTCAGCATCTGCTCGTGGCTCTTCTTGCAGACCCCGTCCTCCGGCATACAGTAGCGGCAGCGCAGATTGCACAGCTCCGTCACCGAGAGACGGAGATAGGTGATATCTCTTCCGAATCTGTCGATCATGCCGCGCTCCTCCTTGCCGCTTCTTCGCGATTTCCGTTTCATTATACCTGCTTTTTCCGCCGGAAACAAGTCTTGATTTTGTTTCCGCAGAGTGAAAAGCGGAGTGAAATGCTCCAAAACGACTTGACAAGAGAGGGGACCGGTGATATAGTGAAGCCGAGAAAGTGGAGCAAAACGCTCCACGCAGAAAGAGAGGGCTTGTTATGAGCGTGGAAGCCAGTGTCCGGGAGCAGGAGATCGCCGCCTTTATCCGGCGGTATTACCTGCAGCATGACCGGCTGCCCAGCGAGAAGGACATCGTGACAGGCACGGGGATCCCTGCGGGCTCGGTCCACCGCTGCCTGATCCGGCTGCGGGAGAAGGGCGAATTCTCCCGGGAGGGGGGACGGCGTGGGGCCAGACCGGAGGATCTGGACCATGTCAGCCCCAAGCACATCCTGCGGGTGCTGGGCACTGTGGCCTGCGGGCCCGGACAGGAGGAAGAGGAGCGCTTCGTGGAGTATATCCACATGCCGGAGTGCATGGTGGGCAAAGGGGAGTGCTTTGCCCTCATCGCCAAGGGGGAGAGCATGACCGGCGCCGGCGTCTTCCCCGGGGACTACGTGATCGTCCGCCGGCAGCAGACGGCCCGGCCCGGAGATCTGATCGTGGCCCTGTCGGAGGGGAAGAACAACCTGAAAAAGCTGGCCCTGGACCCGGAGCGGCAGCTTTACATCCTGCGCTCCTGCAACCCGGATCGGGAGGCCTATCCGGATATCGAGACCGCGCAGTTGGAGATCCAGGGCGTGGCCGTGGGGGTTTTTCACCGCTTCGCGGAGGCGGAATCATTTCAGGGATGAAGCATATGGGAGGTGCGGAAATGACAACGGAGAGAAGCGCCAGACCCAAACGGATCTATGTTAAGGTCAATTCCGACTTTGACGCCACCGGCGCGGTGACGCCCAGAGCCATTATCTGGGAGGATGGGCGCAGCTTCAAGATCGAGTCCATCCGGGATTTTCGCCCCGCCTCCGCCATGGAAAACGGCCGGAGCGGGGACTGCTACACCGTGATCATCCACGGGGAAGAGAAGCACCTGTTTTTCGAGCGGACCAGCGCCCTGTTCGGCAGCCGTCTGGGCCGCTGGTGGGTGGAGTGCGCCGCCGCGGCAAACTGACGGACGGCGGCGAATGGAAAAGGAGGGGAGCGCTGCGGAAGAGAACAGGACCTATATCGCCATCGACCTGAAGTCCTTCTATGCCAGCGTGGAGTGTGTGGAGCGGCATTTTGACCCGCTGAGCACCAACCTGGTGGTGGCCGACCCCACCCGGACGGAAAAAACCATCTGCCTGGCCGTGACCCCGTCTCTGAAGGCCTATGGCATCTCCGGACGGGCCAGGCTCTTCGAGGTGATCCAACAGGTGAAGGAGGTCAACCGGGAGCGACTGGCCGCGGCGATCCGAAGCGGCCATGTGCAGAAGGGGGAGGACGGGCAGTATCATCTGAGCAGCCCTTCGTTTGACGCCAGGGCTCTGGCGGCGGACCCCTCCCTGGAGCTGGACTACTTTGTGGCACCGCCGCGGATGAAGCTCTATGAGCAGTACAGCGCCAAAATCTTTTCCATCTACACGAAGTATATCGCCCCGGAGGACATCGTGGTGTACTCCATCGATGAGATCTTTGCCGACGCCACCGCTTATCTGCGGCGGGCGGGCATGAGCGCCAGGGAACTGGCCATGACCATGATCCGGGAGGTGCTGTATACCACCGGCATCACCGCAACAGCCGGCATCGGGACCAATTTGTTTTTGGCGAAGGTGGCCATGGACATCGTGGCCAAGCGCGTCCCCGCGGACAAGGACGGGGTGCGCATCGCGGAGCTGGACGAGCGGAGCTTCCGGGAGCAGCTCTGGTGTCACCGCCCGATCACGGACTTCTGGCGGGTAGGACGGGGGACGGCAAGACGGCTGGAAGCGCTGAGCTGCTACACCATGGGGGATGTGGCAAGGCTCAGCGAGCAGCGGGAGGATCTGCTGTACAAGGCCTTCGGCGTGAACGCAGAGCTGCTGATCGACCACGCCTGGGGCTGGGAGCCGGTGACCATCCCCTGGATCAAGAGCTATCGGCCCCAGTCCAGCTCCCTGAACTCCGGCCAGGTGCTCAAGGAGCCCTACAGCGCGGAGAAGGCCCGGCTCATCGTGCAGGAGATGACGGAGCTGCTGGCCCTGGACCTGGTGCGCAAGGGCCTGGTCACCAAAAAGCTGGAGCTCACCCTGGGCTATGACCGGGAGAGCCTGCGGGTGCTGGTTCCGGGAAAGACCCCGGCGGACACGGTGTATGCCGTATCGACCACAGGGGAGCGCTTTGAGGGGAAAGTCACCGCGGACCCCTATGGACGGCCCCATCCCAAGCACGCCCACGGCACCGGGAATCTGGACCGCTGGACCAACAGCAGCCGCCGGATCATGCAGACCATGCTGGAGCTCTTCGACAGCGTCGTGGATCCCAGGCTCCTTGTGCGCCGGGTGAATATCGCCGCCGTGGCCCTGGAGCCGGAGGAGAAGATCCCGGAGGAGGGACCGGAGCAGCTGGATCTCTTTACGGATTACGAGACGCTGGAGAAGCGGCGGGCGGAGGAAGCGGAGGCGGACCGGAGAGAACGCAGCCTGCAGCGGACCACGCTGGCTCTGCAGGAAAAATACGGGAAAAACGCCCTGCTCAAGGGGATGAACTTTTTGGAGGGCGGCACCACCATCGAACGCAACGGCCAGATCGGCGGTCACCGTTCCGGAGAATAGGGGGCGGCGTATGAAATCGAACGAAGATCCCAGGATCATCTACGCGGATATCATCGATCGGCCCCACCACCGCTCCCAGACCTGCGCGCACATGTCCATGGGGGACAGAGCGGCCCAGTTTTCCGCCTACGACGCCCTGGCGGGTTACTTCGACATGATCGCCGAGGAGGAGCGCTTCACCGATGAGGAGACGGAGCTGGACGCGGACGCGCAGGCCCTTCTGGACGAGAAGCTTGCCCGGATCGCCGATCAGATCGGGGACGGACATCATCCGAGGATCCGCTTTACCGTCTTCGTCCCCGACGAGCGCAAGAGCGGCGGCCGCTATGAGCAGGTGACGGACCGGGTCTATCAGATCGATGTGCTCAGGCGGCGGGTGGTGCTGGAGAGCCGCGTCGGCCGCGGAGGACTGCGAAAAACGCTGGATATGGCGCGCATCAAAGCCATCCACGGAGAGCTGCCGGGCCCTCCGGATTGAGAGGGCAGCAAATAGGAAAATGCAGGAAAGCAAAAGCTTCCCTGCATTTTTTGCGTGAGAAGAGGCAGATACTGAACCATGTCGGAAACCTGTCAGGATTTCCGGCGGTGTACAGCATTACTTCATGCCGTTCTCATAGGCCTCGATCATCTTGCGGACCATCTGGCCGCCGATGGAACCGGCCTGGCGGCTGGTGAGCTCGCCGTTGTAACCGTTCTTCAGGCTGACGCCAACCTGGGAAGCGGCTTCCATCTTAAACCTGTCCATGGCCTCACGGGCAGCGGGGTTCACAAGACGGTTGCTGGAATTGGTAGACATGCGATTCATCTCCTTCAGATCGTTTTGGGTTTTTGCCCGTGCTTATCTTTTGCTTCTGCGGCGGCAATATTCCGGTAAAAAATGCAAATTGCGTCTTTACCTGCGGATAAAAAAAGTGTAAAATAAACATTTGATAGAACTACACAGGAGTGAAAGATATGGCCAGGCATTTCGCCCCTTCCAAGAAAAAAAAGAGAAAGCTACCCTCCCTGCGCGCTCCGGCGCTCCCGAAGCTCTTTGGGCCGGAGAAGAAAAAGCGGCGCGCGCGGAGCTTCGACCGGGAGTTTTCCGTTCGGGATATGCTGTTTGTTATCCTTGCTACCATTCTGTTCATGGTCGGACTTCTGCTGCAGCGCTCCCCGGCGATTGCTACGCTGCTCTTCGCCCTGGCGGCGGGGCTGGCTTTGACCAACCCGCTGCTGCATGTGCTGCAGAGCCTGTTCAGCAAAAAGGTGCCGGACGAGGATATGCTGGTGTGCCTTGGCGTCGTGCTGGCCTTCTGCATCGGAGAGGGGGCGGCCGGCGCTATCGCCGCGATCCTGTACCATCTGATGCAGATCCTGGAGGCCTATACCCAGACCAGAGGCAGAGCGGCTATGGATCTGGTACGGGACAGGCTGCCGGACAAGGCGATGCTGGTGATCGGCGAGCAGACCCATGAGGTCATGCCCGAGACTGTCGATCCCGGACAGATCATCCGGGTCCAGCCCGGCGAGACCCTGGCGCTGGACGGCAAGATCGTCTCCGGCGTGACGGAGCTGGATCAATCCGCCCTCACGGGAAACAGCAACGGGCGGCGCTGCGGCGTGGGAGACGAGGTGTTCTCCGGGAGCGTCAACCGGGGGGATGTGATCGATGTGGAGGTCACCCGCCCGTTTTCGGAGGGCGCGTTTGCCTACCTGCTGCGGAACGTGGAGGATTCGTCCCGCTATGAGACGACGCCGGAGAGGCTGACAAAAAAGATCTCTGTCTGGCTGGCCCCATGCATTGCCTTGCTGACTCTGCTGATCGTGCTGATCCCCTCGCTGCTAACCGGAGAGTGGACACGTTTCCTGCGCATCGGGGTGATCTTCCTGCTGCTCTCTTCCCCCAGTTCGCTGATCATTTCCATTGCGACATCCTGCAACGGCGCTGAGCTCAGCGCTGTGCTCCACGGGATCGTCAGCAAAGGGCACGACTGCTTTGAGGTCCTCTCCCAGGTGAAAACCATGGTGTTCGGAAAGACGGGCACCATCACTGAGGGCTATTTTGAAATCACCGAGGTCTACTCCAACGGTATTTCAAAAGAGGATCTGGTGGAAGTGGCCGCAGCGGCGGAGAGCTTTTCCAACCATCCCATTGCTCATCTGCTGAAAGCTGCAGCAAACTGGAGGCCGGAGATCGGCGAGAGCGTGATGAAGGTGGAGGAGGTCCCGGGCCGAGGCGTCAGCGCTTTCATTGAGGGCCGGAACGTCTACGTGGGAAACGCCTCTCTCATGCAGGATCACGATATCCGATACAAGGTTCCCTCCCATTCCGGCGCAGCGGTCCATGTGGCCGTGGATAACCGCTATTGGGGGCACATCCTTGTGAGCGACAAGACCAGGGAAGGCGCTTTCGACGCCCTGGAAGCCCTGCGCAGCGAGGGCGTAAAGCAGCTGGTGATGCTGACGGGCGACGTGATGTCCGCCTCCAGACCGCTGGCCTCGTCCCTGGGCTTTGACCTCATGCGCACGGAGCTTGGTCCCAAGGAGAAGGTCTCTGCCATCCAGTATCTCATTTCCGGTCAGGGCAGGGGCTGCAGCGTCGGCTTCGTGGGCGACGGGATCAACGACGGTCCTATGCTTCGGGCTGCGGATGTGGGAATAACCATCAATGCTCTGCAGGCCTGGAGAGAGGCCGAGGACGCGGATATCCTGCTGATGGACTCCAGGATCGAGCTGCTGCCTGAGGCCATGCGCATTTCCCGGATCCTGCGCCGGATCCTTTGGGAAAATTTCGTATTGCTTGCCGGATCCAAGACTGTACTGCTGCTTCTCGGCCTCTTTGGCGCTGTTTCTATTCCTCTGGCTGCCACGTTGAGTACCTTCTTCTCCGCGCTGGCGCTTCTCAACAGCTTCCGGGCCTTTGGTCTGGAATAACAGGGAGGAAATGCTTTGAACACCTATGATTTTGACCAGACCGTTTTTCACCCTGACAGCTCCTACTGCTTTGTGAAATTCTGCCTGCGGCATTATCCGAGAGCGGTCCTCAAGGCGCTGCCCGGCTCCGCTTTTGCAGGCCTGCGTGTGCTGGCAAAGAAGGCGGATACGAAGGAATTGAAGGAGCAGCTTTTTTCCTTCCTGCCCTGGATCGACGATGTGCAGCGGGTGGTGGAGGAATTTTGGGACGCCCACCGGGGGAATATGGATCCCTGGTATCTGGCGAAAAAACGGGAGGACGACGTGATCATTTCCGCTTCCCCCGAGTTTCTTCTGCGCCCCATCTGCGAGGAATTGGGCGTTTCTCTCATCGCCACGCGGATGGACCCCTCCTCCGGCAGGATCCTTGGTCTGAACTGCCACGACGAGGAGAAGGTGAGACGTTTTCAACAGGCCTATCCGGGCGTTGTTCCGGATACGTTTTATTCGGATTCGCTTGCGGATACGCCGATGGCGGCCTTTGCCCGCAAGGCCTATTGGGTGAAGGACGGGGGGACGATCCTCTGGCCGCTCCTTTGAAAAGAATGACAGAAAAAAGACACGGTATCCTGAACTGGATGCCGTGTCTTTTTCGTATCTGATTCGTATCAGAATTCGTATCTGAATAAAAGATTTACTTGAAATCGGGCAGAAAAGTTCCTTTGATGCCCATGTTCTTCAGGCGGGCTTTGACTTTGCCGTAGTCTTTGTTATAGAGAATGGTTCGTAGCTCATCGTCTGGGACAAAACGGTAATAAGCGTTGCTGAACAGAATAAAGCTGTCCTTATTCGAGGGCTTGGTCTTCAGGATGATGAACACCAGAGCGCCGACGGCACCGACAGCAAAGGAGATGATCAGATAAAGCGGGCAGAAATAAATCACAACAAAAAGAAGAGCGCCGCCGACAAGCAGCGAAACAATATTGGAAATCCTGGTGTAGCGGATCGCACCGACGCCGATCAGATCTTCCTTCAAATTGCGCATTTTTTTGATGACAGGGTAGGCGACAAGCACATTAAACAAAAACTGACGCATAAACAGGTAGCTCCAGAGAAAGCCGCCCAAAACCATGGCGCCGGCCAGCATGATCTTCAGTTCCATCTTGCGTATCCCTCCATTTTTGATTCTTGAAACATTTTAACACAGTCGGTCCTCACTTTCAAGAATAATTCCCGGATCGGCGCATAGATTGCCAACGGGATGTGATGGACATGGACAAACGCCGTTTGGCCCTGGAGCTCCTGCCAGCCGCCTGGCGGGCTGACGCGGAGCGCTCGGCATGGGATGACGCTGAAGAAATACGCCTTCGTCTTGGCAGGCCGCCAAGTCTTTTGTGTGCTGGCAAGGAGAGCGTATTTCGACAGGATCCGGTAAGGGAAGAGGACCTGCAGAAGATCCTGGAAAAGGCAACCAGTGCCTCGATGCATGCAGCAGCACCTTCGCTTTCAGAGGGCTATGTGGATTACAGAGGTCTGCGGGTGGGGGTCTGCGGCGCCGCCATAGCGCGGGAGGGACGAATCTGCGCCTTTCGGAGCATCAGCTCGTTGGCGATCAGGATCCCGAGGGAATGCCGCGGGATCTGCGACGAGGTCGTCACCAAGCTTCTCCGGGAGGGCTTTCGAAACACGCTGATCGTGGGACCGCCGGGAGCAGGAAAAACAACCGTTCTGCGGGAAATGATCCGACGGTTCTCGGACAGCGGCCTGCGGCTCGCCGTCGCGGATGAACGCAATGAACTCGCGTCTCTTTCAGCGGAGGGCTTTGCCTTTGATTTGGGCTGCTGCAGCGACGTGGTTTGCGGGCTGCCGAAGGCGGAAGCCGCGCTGATGCTGCTGCGGGGCATGAACCCGCAGATCCTGGCCATGGATGAAATCAGCGCCGCCAGAGACGCGGAGGCTTTGAGAAGAGTTTCCGGCTGTGGCGTTGGACTCCTGGCCTGCGTTCACGGAACGGACTCGGAAGAGCTGCGGAGACTGAGTAATTGCAGGGAACTGCTGGGTCAAGGCTTATTCACCTGGATCCTCACGGTGCGGCAAGGAAGCGAGGGGCGTGTTTACGCGTTGGAACGATGGCGGGCATAAAGTGCCTGGGTGCGATCCTGATTCTGACTTCGTCCCTCTGGCTCGGCAAAGATGTTTGCGCAGAGAAGAAGCGCCGTGCGGGGCTCCTGCGGGATCTGATGGAATGTCTGGACTTGCTGCGGGGTGAGCTGGAGCTGAGGGCGGCGCCGATCCCGGACCTGCTTCTGAGCCTGTCAGAAAAGAACGGCGGAGAGATCGCCTGCTTTCTGCGGCGGGTTTGCAGCGGCATGGAGCGGATCGGCGAGGTGAGCTTTTCTCTGATCTGGAGACAAGCCGGGGAGAGCTGTCTATTTTATCTACAGAGAGAAGAAAAAGAAGAGATTTTCCGACTTGGATCCGTTCTGGGAAGCCTGGATCTGGACGCTCAGCTCCGTGCTCTGCGTTATTGCTGCGGATTTCTGCAGGCAAGATTGGAGGAGGAACGCCGGGCTTATCCGGTCAGGCGGAGATTGACGCTGGGTCTGTGCGCCTGCGGGGCCGTTCTGGCGATCGTGATGATCCTTTGACAAAAGCTCTGATGCATCTGAGAGGAATCCATGGATGTTGACCTGATTTTTAAGACTGCTGCCGTAGGGATCCTTGTGGCGGTTCTGAATATCCTGCTGCAGAAATCCGGCAGGGATGAGCAGGCGCTCATGACTACCATCGTGGCGCTGGTCGTGGTACTGATGATCGTGGTGCAGAAAATCAGCGAGCTGTTCTCGCTGATCAAGTCGCTCTTTTCCCTTTAGCCGTGGAGATCCTTCTTAAAATCAGCGCAGCTGCCGTGATCACTGCACTTTTTTGCCTGCTGCTCAGGCGCAGCAATCCAGAGGGGGCGCTTCTCCTGGCCGCCGTGACAGGGCTTGTGGTCATGATCGCGTCCCTCGGCGTTTTGGATAGCCTGCGGGATCTGCGTGTCACGGTGTCCGACATGCTGGGCTCCGGCGGCGGAACGCTGATCTCGCCGATCCTGAAATGCCTTGCCATCTGCCTGTTTACGCGCTTTACGGCGGAGTTCTGCAAGGACGCCTCCCAGCACAGCGTTGCCGCGGCTGTGGAGATTGCCGGCAGCGCCTGCTGCCTGAGCGCGGTGATGCCGCTTCTGGTGAGTGTACTGAAGATGTTGGGAGGCCTGATTTGAAAAAGCTGCTGTGCGTCCTGCTGCTTCTGCCGCTGTTTTCCGTTCCCTGTTATGCGCAGAGCATCAGCGAGGAGACCGCAGAACAGACGGGGGCCTATCAGGTGCAGGACGGCCTGTCGCAGGACGAGCTGGAGATCAGCGGAAAGCTGAGACTGGACGGAAGCTATGACGCCATGGGCGCCCTGGCGAGGGCCTGGCAGCGTTTAACCTCTGCTGTACGCAAAACGCTGCGGGCTGAACTGGGCTTCGCGGGGAAGATCCTGGTCATTGCCGTGTGCTGCGGTTTCAGCGCGGCGCTCAGCCCGGAGGCGAGAGTCCCTCGCTGGTTTGAGATCGGCGCCTGCTGCGCGGCGATCCATCTGCTGGCGGACAATATGAACGGGATTTTCACCCAGGCGGAGGAAACGCTTGCCCATTTGCAGGACTATACCAAGGCTGCGTTTCCCGCGTTTTTTACGACCCTGGCCGCCAGCGGAGCCGCTGCTTCCGCCTCCGTACGCTATGCGTCGATCGTGTTCGTCTCCGACGTGTTCATGAGTGCTGCGCAATGCGTGATCCTCCCGCTGATCCAGGCCCATCTCTGCGTGTCGATCTGTTCGGCACTCTTTGACAATGCGCTGCTGAGAGCGGTTGCGAAGACGACCAAGTGGTGCGCGGTTGCTTCTATGAGTATGCTCTGTACCGTTTTCTGCACCTATATCGGGCTGTCTGGCGTGATTTCCGGCAGTGCGGACGCCGTTGCGGTGAAAACGGCCAGGACAGTGATCTCCTCTGCACTGCCGGTGGTGGGACATATCCTGTCCAATTCCGCATCCAGTATTCTGGCAGCGGCAGTCATGATCAAAAACTCAGCCGGCGTTTTCTGCCTGATTTCCGTCTGTGCGATCTGCGTGGCCCCCTTTGCGTTCCTGGCGGTAAAATACCTTCTCTATAAAGCCTCTGCCATGCTCTCCTCCCTCTCCGGAAGCGAGCGTTTTTCCCAGATGCTCGCCTCCATGGGCTCAGTGTACGGCATGCTGCTCGGATTGATCGGAAGCTTCGGGTTCATGCTGTTCTACAGCTTTCTCTCGGGCATCCGGGCTGCGAATCCCGTATGAGAGAGCTGATCCGTACACTTTGCGTCCTCTCGGTCCTAAGCGGGATAGCGCAGAGCCTATGCCCGGAGGGAAGCGGGAAGCGGACAATGGCTTTCGTCTGCTCGGTGGTGCTGCTGGCGGGGGTGGTCAGAGGCCTGTCTGACCTGGATTGGGACTCTTATGCTCTGGAGACAGGGCAGATCCGCCTGCGGGAAACGGAATTCCTGGAACGAAGTGAGGACGTTCTCCGCTCTCTGGACAGGACTGTCATAGAGAAGGAGTACAGCGCATATATCTTGGACATGGCGCAAAGAAAAGGCTGTCCCCTGGTCTCGGTCAGCGTGCAGGCCCAGTGGAGCCTGGAGGGGTTTTGGGTGCCGCACGCCGCGTTGATGATCGGCTCGCTCAGACCGGAGGAACAGGCGAGCCTGGCAGGCTGGATCGAATCGGACCTGGGGATTCCGCAGAGCCGGCAAGAATGGAGGCGGGATGGAGGATAAACGCGCAAAACAGGGACTTCTTGAGAAGTACAGGATCCCCGCGCTGGTTCTGGTCCTGGGACTGATCCTCATGCTTCTGCCTGGCTTTTCCGGAAAGAAGGAGGAAGCGGACAGCCCGGAACGCAAGCTGCAGGAGCTTCTCTGCCAGACCCGGGGAGTAGGGGAGAGCAGAGTGCTCATCTCCGACAACGGCGTCGTTGTGGTCTGCGCCGGGGCGGAGGATCCCCGGGTCCGACTGGATATGATTCGAGCCATCGGATCATATACTGGCTTCGGATCGGATAAGATCACTGTGCTGACATTGGCAGATCAAAGTTAGGGAGGAACGGATCGGATGAAGAACAGGAAACGCAATATCACCATGATCGCCGTATTGTTGTTCGTGTGCGCGGCGGTGTCGCTGAACTGGACCTACAACCAAAGATGGGGAAAGCCGGACGCGGAGATGGTGCAGGCCATGGATGAGGCCCGCAGCGCTGCGGACGCAGCCTATGCCCAGGCAGTAGCCACCGGCGCAACGGCCTATTTCGCCGAGGCAAGACTCACCAGACAGACCTCCAGAGACGAGGCCCTTGCGCTCTTGCAGACCGCGGCCTCCTCTGAGGCGGCGTCCCAGGAGACCATCGACGGAGCGATGAACGCCATCAGCTCCATGGCTACAAGCTCCATGAAGGAATCTCAGGTGGAAAACCTCCTGATCGCGAAGGGCTTCACGGACTGCGTCGTATACATGGGCGGCGGGGGGATCACGGTTGCCGTACCGGCTCCCTCGGAGGGCCTCAGCGAGGAGGCCGTGGCCCGGATCACGGATATCGTGTGCAGAGAGACGGAGTACGAGGCTTCTCAGCTCAGCATCATCGAAGTGCGGGGCTGAAAGGGGCGCTTCCACCGCGGAACATAGCAAGAGAGAGCAGCAACAGGAGAATGACCAGGAAACCCGGCTGAGGAAGGCCGGGTTTTTCTGTTGCCTGCAAGATATTTGAGAATTGGCACTTCCTTTTTTATGCATTCTATGGTAAAATACTCTGAATTCATTTGAGCAAATGAAGCTATCAGCTGCGAAAGCCGAGATTCAGCGAGTTTTTGCAGCTTCTTTCAGGAGGGAATACCATGGGTGAAAACTATATTACCTGCCGTGAGGAAAACGGCAGCATCAACATCTCCGAGGACGTGATCGCCGGGATGGTGCGCAACGCCGTTCTGGAGGTTGAGGGTGTTGCGGGGCTTGCCAACACCGCCGGAGCCGAGATCTCGGAGTTGCTGGGCATCCGCACCCTGAGCAAGGGCGTGAAGGTTCAGTTCGCTGAAGAAAAGGTGATTGTGGACACTATTATCACGATTTCTTACGGGAACAGTGTGGTGAAGGTCGCTCGCGCGGTGCAGGAGAAGGTCCTGGCCGCTGTGCAGGCCACCACCGGTCTGGAGAAGGTGGAAGTCAACGTCCACGTCACAGGCATCGCCTTCGACAAGTGAGCTTGGAGGGAAAGAAAATGAAGAGAACGGCCGCCAGAGAGCTGGCGATCCAGCTCAGCTTTGCCGCCGCGGCCGGCGGCGCCGAGCCTGCGGAGCTGCTGGAGCGCTTTTTCGACCGGGAGCACTATGAGACCCTGGCCGCGGAGCAGGAGCTCTGCGCGGAGTATCCCGACGAGAATTCGCTGGAGTATATCCGGAAGCTGACCGGGCTCATCGCGGAAAACCGCAGCGAGATCGACGGCTATATCGAGCGCTACGCCCGGGGCTGGAAGCTGGAGCGCATCTCCCGCACCGCCCTGGCCGTGATGCGCTGCGCTGTCTGCGAGATCCTGTATATGGAGGATGTGCCCAACGCCGCCGCTATCAACGAGGCAGTGGAGCTGGACAAGAATTACGACGATCCGGACACCGTGGCCTTTGTCAACGGGGTCCTGGGCGGCTTCATGCGGGGAGAGTTTCCGACAGCGGAGCAGGAGTGAGCCATGGAGAGACAGGCGCTCAGTGTTACGGAGCTGAACAGCTATATCAAGTCCCGGATGGACGAAGATCCGCGCCTGCTGGACCTGTGCGTGCGGGGGGAGATCTCCAATTACAAGGTCTATCCCTCGGGGCACCACTATTTTACCCTGAAGGACGCGGAGAGCAGCCTGAAATGCGTGATGTTCAAGTACAACGCCGTCAAGCTGCGCTTCCGGCCGGACAACGGCATGTGCGTCACCGCCTTCGGGCGAGTGGGCGTCTATCTGCGGGACGGGGTCTATCAGCTCACCTGCAGCGCGCTGATGCCCGAGGGGGCCGGCGACCTGCAGGTGGCCTTTGAGCAGCTGAAGGCGAAGCTGAGCCAGGAGGGCCTCTTCGATCCGGCTCGCAAAAAGCCTCTCCCGGCCTTTCCGAAGCGCATCGCCATCATCACCTCCTCCGCCGGCGCCGCCGTGCACGACATGATCCGTATCCTGGGCCAGCGCTGGCCCATGAGCAAGCTGATTCTGCTGCCGGTTCGGGTCCAGGGCGTGGAGGCGCCGCCGGAAATCGCCGGGGCCATCCGCTACGCCAACGAGTTTCAGGTGGCGGATCTCATCATTACCGGGCGGGGCGGCGGCTCTCTGGAGGACTTGTGGGCCTTCAATGACGAGCGGGTGGCCCGGGCCATCTACGCCTCCCGGATCCCCGTGATCTCCGCCGTGGGCCACGAGCCGGACGTCTGCATTTCGGACTATGTGGCGGATCGGCGGGCCTCAACCCCCTCCAACGCGGCAGAGATCGCCGTGCCGGACAAGAATGAGATGCGGGATACGCTGGAGGGCTACGCCATCCGCTCCCGTCAGGCCATGGAGAAGCAGCTGAAGTCCCTCGGACAGAGGCTGGAGTCTCTGCGGAGCAAGCGGGTGCTGACGGACCCGGAGGTCTATCTGGATAACCGCCGCATGGATCTGGACCGTTTTCGGGACAGGCTGCTGGCGGCCCAGGAGCGGCAACTGTCCGGTAAGCGCCAGCGCTTTGTGAAGCTGGGCGCCGCGCTGGACGCCATGAGTCCGCTGCGGGTGCTGTCCCGGGGCTACACTGTGAGTATGAATAGCCGGGGCGAGACCGTGAAGAGCGTGCGGGACATTTCCGCCGGGGACCGGCTGCGGCTGCGTTTCAGCGACGGACAGGCCGAGTGCCTGGTGGAGCATGTGGAAGAAGGAGAAGAACATGGCGGAAACAAAGAGTTTTGAACAGAAGCTCTCCCGGCTGGACGAGATCGTCCGCCATCTGGAGAAGGGGGATCTGCCTCTGAGCGATTCCCTGGCGCTTTTTGAAGAGGGGACCGGACTGCTCACCGACTGCAGCAAAATGCTGGAGGAGGCGGAGCAGAAGGTCGTGAAGCTGCGCAAGGGCGCGGACCGGCAGCCGGAAGAGCTGCCCTTTGAGGACGAGACCTGATATGACCGCGAAGGAATACAAAGAAATCGTAGACAAGGCGCTTGCCGAGCAGTTTCTCAGCGAAGAGGACTATCCCATTCGCGGTCTGGCCGAGGCCATGCGCTACAGTCTCCTGGCCGGGGGCAAGCGGGTGCGGCCCATGCTGGTGCTGGAGTTCTGCCGGGTGTCCGGCGGCGATCCCCAGACCGCCCTGCCGGTGGCCTGCGCCATTGAGATGCTGCATACCTACAGCCTGATCCACGACGATCTGCCCTGCATGGATAACGACGAGCTGCGCCGGGGCATGCCCACCAACCACGTGGTTTACGGGGAGTGCACCGCTACCCTGGCCGGAGACGCTTTGCAGGCCGAGGCCTTCGGGACCATCCTGCGCAGCGAGCTGCCTGCAGAGCGCCGGGCCCGCTGCGCCATGCACCTGGCCAACGCCGTGGGCCTGGACGGCATGTGCGGGGGCCAGTATCTGGACATGCTGGCCGAGGGAAAGCAGCTGGACGCCGAGGGGCTGGACGAGATCAACAGCCGCAAGACCGGCGCCCTGCTCACCGCCGCCTGCCTGATGGGCGTTGCCGCCGCAGGAGGAAGCTCCGAGCAGGAGGAGGCCGCCGCTCGTTACGGCGCGGCTCTTGGCGCCGCCTTCCAGATCCGGGACGATATGCTGGATGTGCTCAGCACCGAGGCGGAGCTTGGCAAGCCCATCGGCTCCGACCGGGAGGAACAGAAAAACACCTATATGGCTCTGTACGGGGAGGATCGCTGCAGTCAACTGGTGGAGCGCCTGACCGCCGCGGCCAAGAATGCCCTGGAGGGCCAGTTTGCGGACTGCGCTTTCCTCAACGCTCTGGCTGATTCCATGGCGGTAAGGAGAAACTGACGAAAACCGAAATGAGGTTTTGTTTTGAGTATATTAGAGACGATCAACTGCTCGGATGACGTAAAGCGCTTGCCGGAGGAGGCTCTGGAGCCTCTGTGCGGCGAGCTGCGGGACTTTTTGGTGCAGAGCGTGTCCAAGACCGGCGGGCATCTGGCTTCCAACCTGGGCGCTGTGGAGCTCAGCGTGGCCCTGCACCGGGTCTACGATACCAAAAAAGACCGCGTCGTATTCGACGTGGGCCATCAGAGCTATATCCACAAGATCCTGACAGGGCGGCGGGCGCGTTTTGATTCCCTGCGCCAGTACAAGGGTCTTTCGGGCTTCCCCAAGCCCTGCGAAGCGGAGGACGACGCCTTTGTGGCCGGCCACGCCTCCAACTCCGTGTCCGTGGCCCTGGGCATGGCAAAAGCCAGGACCCTGCTGAACCAGGATTATGACGTGGTCGCCCTGATCGGCGACGGCGCCCTCACCGGCGGCCTTGCCTATGAGGGTCTGACTGCGGCCGCCGCCAGCGGCGAGCCTATGGTCATTATTCTGAATGACAACAACATGTCCATCGACCCGAATGTGGGAGGCATGGCGAGCCTGCTGCAGAAATTGCGGGTCAAACCGGGATATTTTGAATTCAAGCGGATCTACCGGGACGTCTTTACGAAGGTTCAGCCGGTATATCGCTTCAACCACAACGTGAAGGAATGGGTCAAGTCCAAGATCCTGCCGGACAACATGCTCAGCGCCATCGGCCTGGACTATATGGGCCCGGTGGACGGGCACGACGTCCGCCAGCTGGAGAATGTGCTCCGCTGGGCGAGGGATATGAGGCGGCCGGTGCTGGTCCACGTGCTGACCAAAAAGGGCAAGGGCGTCGGCTATGCGGAGGAGCATCCCGAGCTCTATCACGGCGTGGGGCCCTTCGATCCCAAGACCGGGGAGATCCTCAGCAGCGGCCCCTGCTTCTCCGAGGCCTTCGGCAAGAGCCTCTGGGAATTCTCGCAGAAGGACGGGCGGATCGTGGGCATCACCGCCGCCATGGCCTCCGGCACCGGGCTGGACTATTTTGCCCAGCGCTGCCCCCGCCGTTTCGTAGACGCTGGCATCGCTGAGGGCCACGCCACCTCCTTCGCGGCGGGCCTTGCCAAGCAGGGAGCTCTCCCGGTTTTTGCCGTGTACTCCAGCTTCCTGCAGCGGGGCTTTGACATGCTGATCCACGACATAGCCCTGCAGGGGCTGCACGCGGTTTTCGCGGTGGACCGGGCCGGTATCGTCGGCAGCGACGGAGAGACCCATCACGGCATCTTTGATATCGCCTATCTCAGCATGGTGCCGGGAATGACGATCCTGTGCCCCGCCTCCTTTGCGGAGCTGCGCGCGCAGCTGGAACAGGCGCTCTTTGAAATCAAGGGTCCCGTTGCGATCCGCTATCCCCGGGGCGGGGAGGGCGAGTATCGGGAGGCATGCACAGAGTCGGAGCAGATCCTGCGGGAGGGCAGGGACGTGACGCTGCTGTGCTGCGGCATCATGGTCAACGAGGTACTCAAAGCGGCCAGGCTGCTGGAAGAGCAGGGGGTCCGGGCCGAGATCGTGAAGATCAACCGGATTTCCGATCAGCCATGGGAACTGGCTCTGGCTTCTCTCAGAAAAACCGGGCGTCTGGTCGCCGCGGAGGAAGTCTGCGCCGAGGGCTGCCTGGGCGAAAAGCTGATCAGCCAGGCGGCTGAGCGGGAGATCCCGCTGCGGGGCGCCAGACTGCTGAACCTGGGCAAGGGGATCGTCGCCCATGGGGATCGAGCCCTGCTGATGCGGGACGCCGGGATCGACGCGGCGTCGATTGCAGCCGCGGCCAAGGCCCTTTGTGAGAAGGGAAACGAGCAGGCATGAAAAAGCTTCGTTTGGATCAGCTTGTTTTCGACCTGGGCCTGGCAGAGAGCCGGGAGCGGGCCAAGACCACGGTGATGAGCGGGCTGGTTTATGTGAACGGCCAGAAGGCGGACAAGCCCGGCATGCCCGTGGACCCGGAGGCGAAGATCGAGGTGCGGGGCGAGGCCCTGCCTTTCGTGAGTCGGGGCGGCTTCAAGCTGGATAAGGCATTGAAGGTTTTTCCTGTGGACCCTGCCGGGAAGGTCTGCATCGATTGCGGCGCCTCCACCGGCGGCTTTACCGACGTGCTGCTGCAGCACGGTGCGAAGAAGGTCTACGCCGTGGACGTGGGCTACGGCCAGCTGGCCTGGAAGCTGCGGACCGATGAGCGGGTGGTGAATCTGGAGCGCACCAATCTGCGCTATATCACCCGGGAGCAGATCCCGGAGGCGCTGGATCTGGCGGTCATGGACGTGTCCTTCATCTCCATCCGCCTGGTGCTCCCCGCCGTCAAGCAGCTGCTGAAGCCGGGAGCCGACTATATTTGCCTTATCAAGCCCCAGTTCGAGGCCGGCCGGGAAGAGGTCGGCAAAAAGGGCGTGGTGCGGGACCCCGCCGTCCACGAGGAAGTGGTTCGGGGGATCCTGGATTTCGCGCCAAGTATCGGTTTTTCCGTGATGGGTCTGGACTATTCGCCCATCCGCGGACCGGAGGGCAATATCGAATACATCTGCCACTTGAAAAACGGTGACTACCCCTCGGCTGCCGTAGACGCGGGGGCTGTGGTAAAGGCCTCACACGAGGCATTTGGAAGGAGGGAATCCCCATGATCGCTGTATGCCCCAATCCTTTTCGGGATCTGGATCTGAACATCAGCCGCAGGTGCTGCGCGATGCTGGCGGAGGCCGGCTTTGAGACCGTCATCTGTCCTTTCTTTGCCGACGATGAGCCGGAGGCGCTGCCCTCGGATCTTACTTATCGGAAGATCACAGACATCGCGGCGGACTGTACCCTGGCCATCGTCATCGGCGGTGACGGCACCATCCTCTCGGTGGTGCGGCAGCTGCGGGCCCAGGCCGTCCCCTTGCTGGGCGTGAATCTCGGGACCAAGGGCTTTATGGCCAATCTGGAGCCGGAGGATCTGGACAAGATCGTCCAGGCAGCCCGAGGCGAGTATCGGCTCTCCAAGAGGATGATGCTGGAGGTGGAACTGCAGCGCAACGGCCAGGTGATCTGCCGGGATCATGCGCTGAACGATATCGTACTCCACGGCTATGGAGACTGCATCGGCATGACTACCTATTGCAACGGCGAACGGGTCTCCCAGTTCTCCGGCGACGGGATCATCCTCTCCAGCCCCACCGGCTCGACAGGTTATTCCATGTCCGCCGGCGGTCCCATCGTGGAGCCGGAGGCGGAGAACATCATCATCAGCCCCATCTGCCCCCATGTGATGGGAGCCCGGACCTTTGTGCTGGATCCCCAGAGGACGGTGCGTGTCACGGCGGAGCGGCTCCACGGACGCCGGGCCTATCTGGCGGTGGACGGCATCTCCGTTGCGGATCTGGCGGGAGGGGACGAGGTCATCGTCCGCCGCTCGCCCCACCAGACGCTGATGGCGGATCTGGGCCTGAAGAGTTTTTACGAGATCGCATACGAAAAGCTGAGATAAAGAGGCTGTGCCATGCTGAACGAGCTGCACATCGAGAATATCGCGGTGATCGAGCGGGCGGATATCCGTTTTGAGCGGGGTTTGAACGTCCTCACCGGCGAGACCGGCGCAGGCAAATCCATCGTCATCGACGCCATCGGCGCCGTGCTGGGCGAGCGGGTCAGCCGGGAGCTGGTGCGCCGGGGCGCGGAGAAGGCCCTGGTCACAGCGGTTTTTGACGTTGCCGGCACCGAGGACTGGCTTCGGGAGAACGACATCGAGCACGAGGAGGAGCTGATCCTCCAGCGCCGGATCCTCTCCGACGGCAAGAGCAGCTGCCGGGTCTGCGGCACGCCGGTATCGGCTGCCCAGCTGAAGGATCTGGCTTCGCTGCTGGTGGATATCCACGGCCAGAACGACGGCCGCCAGCTCATGGACGAGCGGCGGCACATGGGCTATCTGGACAGCTTCGGCGGCATGGAAAAGGAGCTTGCCGCTTATCGGACAGAGTATGAGCGTTACCGCGCTCTGCGCCGGGAGCTGGAGCAGCTCAACATGGACGAGGTGGAGAAGGAGCGGCTCAGCGAGAGCCTGCGCTATCAGATCGCGGAGCTGGAGCGGGCGGAGCTGAAGGCGGGGGAGAAGGAGAGCCTGGTTTCCCGCCGGGATCTGCTGCGAAACTCCGAAAAGCTCACCGAGGCTCTGGACGAGGCCCTGCGCCTGCTCTATGCCGACGAGGAAAACGCCGTATCGATGGCCCAGAACGCGGAGTATTACGCCGGCAGGGCCGCGGCTCTGGTGCCGGAGCTGGAGGGCGCCGTCTCCGCCATTCATGAGGCGGCCTTTTCCCTCTCCGACGCGGCGGAAACCCTGCGGGATTTCCGGGACGGACTGGACTTTTCTCCGGAGGAGTATGACCGGCTGGAGGAGCGCATCTCTCTGCTCAATAAGCTGGAGCGGAAGTATAACCGGGACGAGGAAGCGCTGATTGCATACCTGGAAGAGTGCCGGGAAAGGCTGGAGCAGATCGAATACGCCGACGAGCGCAGCGAGAAGCTCCGGCGGGAGCTGGAGACCCAGAAAAAGCAATGCCGCAGGGCCGCAGAGCTGTTGCGGGAGAAACGGAAGGCGACGGCAGAGGAGCTGCAGGCGCGAATCGTCAGGGAGCTGCGGGAGCTGAACATGCCCTCGGTGCGCTTCGCGGTGGACTTTCTGCCTCTGGAGGGAGAGCCTGGCTTTGACGCAAACGGCGCCGACCAGATCCGCTTCCTCATGTCCGCCAACGCCGGCGAGGAGCTGGGACGCATCAGCCGCATCGCCTCCGGCGGCGAGCTGAGCCGCATCATGCTTGCCATGAAGAATGTCTTTGCAGAGCACGATCCAGTGGCTACCATGATTTTTGATGAGATCGACACCGGCGTCTCCGGTATCGCAGCCCAGCGGGTGGGAGAGAAGCTGTTCTCCGTATCCAGAGGCAAGCAGGTGCTGTGCGTGACGCACCTGCCCCAGATCGCCGCCTTGGCAGACAGCCATTATCTGATCGCCAAGGAGGAACGGGGCGGACGGACTTATACGGACGTCAGTCAGCTGGACCGGGAAGGCCGCAAGGCGGAGCTTGCCAGACTCCATGGGGGCGACAATATCACGCTGACCACCCTGGCCAGCGCCGGGGAGCAGCTGGCGGCGGCGGAAAACTATAAAACAAAGCTACTTGACAGAGCTTGACAGAATCGTTATAATGCACGGGTAAACGCGAGGAAGAACAGAAGTAGCGCACTTTTTCCTGCACAGAGAGCCCCCGGCCGGTGAAAGGGGGAGAGGGGAGCGCGTGAAGTACCGTTCGGAGCGGCAGGGCTGAAGCCGGGAGAGGTGAGTAGGCCCCGACGGGGGCGCCCGATACAGCGCGGGAGTCCTGAGACTCCGTGAGGCTTTCTTCGTGAGGAGAAAGCGATCCAGAGGTGGTACCGCATTTTAATGCCCTCTGTCCGCAAGGACAGGGGGATCATTTTTTGAGGAGGATGAGATATGAGCGTTCAGGAAGAATCCCTTCGCCTGCATGCATGCGGCTTCAACTGTGCCCAGAGCGTGCTGGCGGCGCTCGGCAGCTATACCGGCATGGAGAAAAGAACGGCCCTGGCCGTCTCCGGCGGCATGGGCGGCGGCGTCCGCTGCGGGGAGATCTGCGGCGCGGCTTCCGGGGCCGTGATGGCGCTGGGCCTGGCCTTCCCCTTTGCCGACGGGGAAGAGGCGGAGGCCAAAAAACGCATCGCGAAGCTCACCATGACTTTCACTCGGGACTTTGTGAAGCGCTTCGGATGCATCCGCTGCCAGGATCTGAAGCAAAACGGCATTCCCTGCGACCAGCTGATCGCCTGGGCGGCCCAGCATGCGGAAGAAATCATTAAGGAAAATCAAAATCAAAATACAGGAGAATGAAAATGGGTATTTACGAAGAACTGGTCGCCCGCGGACTCATCGCCCAGGTGACCAATGAGGAAGAGATCCGCGAGATGGTCAACGCCGGCAAGGCGGTGTTCTACATCGGCTTCGACTGCACGGCAGACAGCTTGACCGCCGGCCACTTCATGGCGCTGACCCTGATGAAGCGGCTCCAGCAGGCGGGCAACAGGCCCATCGCCCTGATCGGCGGCGGCACCACTATGATCGGCGACCCCTCGGGCCGCACGGACATGCGCAAGATGCTGACCCGGGCCGACATCGACCACAATGCGGAGTGCTTCCGCAGGCAGATGGAGAAATTCATCGAATTCGGGCCGGACAAGGCCCTCATGCTCAATAACGCCGACTGGCTGCTGAGCCTCAATTACGTGGAGCTGCTGCGTGAGGTGGGCGCCTGCTTTTCCGTGAACAACATGCTGCGGGCCAAGTGCTACGAGCAGCGCATGGAGCGGGGCCTGAGCTTCTTTGAGTTCAACTACATGATCATGCAGAGCTACGACTTCTACTACCTGTTCCAGCATTACGACTGCAACATGCAGTTCGGCGGGGACGATCAGTGGAGCAACATGCTGGGCGGCACGGAGCTGATCCGCAAGAAGCTGGGCAAGGACGCCCACGCCATGACCATCACCCTGCTCACAGACTCCCACGGCATGAAGATGGGCAAGACCGCCGGCAACGCCGTGTGGCTGGACCCCAACAAGACCAGCCCCTACGAGTTTTACCAGTACTGGAGGAACGTGGAGGACGCGGACGTGCTTAAATGCATCCGGATGCTGACCTTCCTGCCTCTGGAGCAGATCGACGAGATGGCTTCCTGGGAGGGCAGCCAGCTGAACCGGGCCAAGGAGATCCTGGCCTTCGAGCTGACCAAGATGGTACACGGCGAGGAGGAGGCGAAGAAGGCCGAGGCTTCCGCCAAGGCGCTCTTTGCCGGCGGCGGCTCCAGCGAGAATATGCCCACCACGGAGCTTGCGGAGAGCGATTTGACCGAGGGCGCCGTCGACCTGATGACGCTGCTGGTTAAAACCGGTCTCTGCAGCACCAAGTCCGACGCCCGCCGGAACATCCAGCAGGGCGGCGTGACCGTGGACGACGAAAAGGTCACCGACATCGGCAAAAGCTTCTCCGCCGAGGAGGTGCGCAAGGGTCTCATCCTCAAGCGCGGCAAGAAAAACTTCAACAAAGTCATCCTGAACTGAATTGCAAGGGCTCCCGGGACAGATGTCCCGGGAGTTTTTCGTCCGCAGGAAGGGCTGTACTCAGTCCGCAAAGTGCGACTCGTTAAAAATGTCCATAAAAGCTTTGCATTTTGCGGGAAGATATGATAACATAAGCTGCTTTATTCTGAACAGAGGATGAATTTACATGCTTACGCCGCCTTAAGGCCATGTTTCTTCCCCGAACAACAGGATCTGAAAGAAAGGAAGCAAAACATGACTGCTTTACAGAATGAAATACAACGCCGCAGGACCTTCGCCATCATCTCCCACCCGGACGCCGGCAAGACCACGCTGACGGAAAAGCTGCTGCTCTACGGCGGAGCCATTCAGCTGGCCGGCTCCGTAAAGGGCAAGGCCACCGCCCGGCACGCCGTGTCGGACTGGATGGAGCTGGAGAAGCAGCGCGGTATCTCCATCACCTCCTCCGTGATGCAGTTTGAGTACGAGGGCTACTGCATCAACATCCTGGACACCCCGGGCCACCAGGATTTCTCCGAGGACACCTATCGCACTCTCATGGCCGCAGACTCCGCGGTGATGGTCATCGACGCCGCAAAGGGCATCGAGCCCCAGACCCGAAAGCTCTTCAAGATCTGCGCCATGCGGCACATCCCCATTTTCACCTTCATCAACAAGCTGGACCGGGAGGCCCGCTCTCCCTATGAGCTGATGGAGGAGCTGGAGACCGAATTCGGCATCGGGACTTATCCCATGAACTGGCCCATCGGCTGCGGCCAGGAATTCAAGGGCGTGTATGATCGGGAAAAGAAGGCGATCCTGGCCTTCAACGAGTTCCACCGGGGACAGAGCAAGATCCGCGCCATCGAGTGCACCATGGACGAGACGGAGAAGCTGGACGAGCTCATCGGCCACCGGCTCCGGGAGACCCTGGCGGACGATATCGAACTGCTGGACGGCGCGGGCTATGACTTCGATATCGAAGAGGTCCGGGCCGGCCGCCTGAGCCCGGTGTTCTTCGGCTCGGCTCTGAACAACTTCGGCGTGGAGCCCTTCCTGGAACACTTTTTGAAGATGACCATGCCGCCGCTGCCCCGGACTTCTGGGGATCAGATCGTGGACCCGCTGGACGAGCATTTCTCCGCATTCGTGTTCAAGATCCAAGCCAACATGAACAAGGCTCACCGGGACAGGATCGCCTTCATGCGCATCTGCTCCGGCAAGTTCGAGCGGGACAAGGAATATTTCCACGTCCAGGGCGGCAAGGTCCTGCGTCTGGCCCAGCCCCAGCAGCTCATGGCCCAGGACCGGGCCATCATCGACGAGGCCTATGCCGGGGACATCATCGGCGTATTCGACCCGGGCATCTTCTCCATCGGGGACACCATCTGCGAGAAAGGTCAGAGCCTGTGCTTCGAGGGCATCCCCACCTTCGCACCGGAGCATTTCGCCTCTGTGGAGCGGGTGGACACCATGAAGCGCAAGCAGTTCGAGAAGGGGATCCAGCAGATCGCCCAGGAGGGCGCCATCCAGATCTTCCACGAGCCCCATACCGGCGTGGAGGAGGTCATCGTGGGCGTGGTGGGCGTGCTGCAGTTCGAGGTGCTGGAGTATCGGCTGAAAAGCGAGTACGGCGTGGACATCCGCCGCCGGGCCATGCCCTATGAGCTGGTCCGCTGGGTGGAGAACGAGGACTTCGACATCCACAAGCTGAATCTGACCAGCGACACCAAATGGGTGCAGGACTTTAAGGGCAACAACCTGCTGCTCTTCACCTCCTCCTGGTGCATCAACTGGGCCCTGCAGAAAAATGAGGGCCTGCGCCTGCGGGAGTTCAACCGCGACTGAGAAAGGAGCTTTCCATGGCTGAATCCATCAAGATCGAGATCTTCCGCAAAAAGGACGCGGAGGACTTTACCAAAGCTTTGGCCGATCCGGACAGCCGCGCCCAGACCGGCAGCGGCGCCGCCATGACGGCCGCCGTGTCCGCGGCGCTGCTGGAGCGGGCAGCCAGACTTACCCAAGTTGTTCTGCCCGAGAATGAGAGAGTGGATTGGCTCGTCCGAAATGCCGAGATTCTGCGCAATTATATGGTGAACCTCATCGACGAGGACGTGAAGGCCAGGGGCCCCTATCGCCGGGCGATCAAAGACGGGGACGAGCGCAAGATCGAGGCCGCCACCCAGGTGGCAGGCGCCGTCAGCAGCGAGATCGTGGGCATGATGGCAAAGGCCCTGGAGATGCTGGAGGAGTTGGCGGCGCTGTGCCCGGCCGACGCAAAGCATTTCATTGCAGAGAGCGCCGATCTGGCTCTTGCCGCTGTTCGTTCCTCCATGCGCGTGTGCGTCTTCTGGGGGGATCTGAGCATCGAGGATACGCGCCGCTATGTGATCCGCAGGGAAAACGAGCTCCAGTGGGGAGAGATCTTCCCATGCTATCAACGGGTGATCGAAAAAACAAATACTTGAATCCAAGCTTCTGTCAAGCCGTCCGAATCCTTCGGGCGGCTTTTCCAAGTTAAGAAATCTTCACAGGCTGTTTACTTGCCATTTATTCCCCACCGGTGTATAATACCTTGAAAAACTTTGAAAGGATGGGAAAAGCTATGGATGAGAAAATCGCGCAGTTAAATGAATGGATAGAAGGCAGCGACAACATCGTGTTTTTCGGCGGTGCAGGCGTCAGCACCGAGAGCGGGATCCCCGATTTTCGCAGTGTAGACGGCCTGTATAACCAGAAATGGAAGTACCCGCCGGAGACCATCCTGAGCCATAGCTTTTTCGAGCGTTACCCGGAGGAGTATTACCGTTTCCATCGGGCCAAGCTGGTGATCGACGGCGTGCAGCCCAACCGGGCCCACAAACGCCTGGCTCAGCTGGAGCAGGAAGGAAAGCTCCGAGCCGTGGTGACCCAGAACATCGACGGGCTTCACCAGGCCGCCGGCAGCAAGAAGGTGCTGGAGCTCCATGGCAGCATCCTGCGGGCCTATTGCTCCCGCTGCCGCAAGCCCTTCTCCGCGGAGGAGATGAACCACGGGGATGGCGTGCCACGCTGCAGCTGCGGCGGCGTGATCCGGCCGGACATCGTGCTCTATGAGGAGCCGCTGGATCAGGACGTGCTCAGCGAGGCGGTGCATTACATTCGCCATGCCGATATCCTGATCGTGGGCGGCACCTCACTGAACGTGTATCCCGCGGCGGGCCTCATCAACTACTATCGCGGCAGCAAGCTGGTGCTGGTGAATCGCAGCGAGACTCCCTATGACCGCTATGCCGATCTGGTGATCCACGCCAACATCGGAGACGTATTCAGCCAAGTCTGAGAGGATACACATATGAAGAAAGGAACGCTCATCGTCCTGGAGGGGATCGACGGAAGCGGCAAGTCCGCTCAATTCCGCCGTCTCTGCGCCAGACTGGAACAGGACGGAATCGACTATAATCACATTGTCTTTCCCCGCTATGACCAGGACAGCAGCGCCCTGATCCGCATGTATCTGGGGGGGGAGTTCGGCACCAGGCCCGACGATGTGAATGCCTATACCGCCTCGACGTTTTTCGCGGTTGACCGTTTTGCCTCCTATAAGAAGGATTGGGGCACAACCTACGAGGAGGGCGGCCTGTTCTTGTCGGACCGCTATACCACATCCAACGCCGTGCACCAGGGCTCCAAGCTCTCGGAGGAGGAGCTGCCGGAGTTCTTCCGCTGGCTCAGCGATCTGGAGTATGTAAAAATGGGCCTTCCCAGGCCGGATCTGGTGATTTACCTGGACGTGGATATTGAAACTTCTCTGGCCCGTATGCGGCGCCGTGAGGCTAAAAACCACACCCATGCCGATATTCACGAGAAGGATGTGGAGTATCTGCGCCGGTGCCTGCGCACGGCAGACCGGGCCGCGGATTACTTCGGCTGGACCCGCATTCCCTTCCGGATGGACGGGAAGGAACGGGACGTGGACGAGAAGAACGCGGAGATCTACCGCATTCTCCGCAGCGCTATCGACTGAGTAAAAGAAAAGGGCCTCCGAAGAGGCCCCGGGTATGCTGTTTCAGTTGCAGCAGCCGCCGCAGCCGCAATTGTTGTTTTCGCAGCCGCAGCCGCAGCCGATGCCGTTTCCGCCCCAGCCGAAGAGCAGGATGATGAGAATGATGATCCAGATGCCGTTGTTGCAGTTGTTGCAGAACATGATCCGTTCCCTTTCTCCGCTTTTTCAGATTCATTTTGCAGGCCCCGCGGACCGGGCGCTGCATTTCTTGCGATGCTGAAGCGCGCTCGGCGCGCTTCAGGCCATACTATGCGCCTGTTTCTGCAGACGTACCTGTCGGAGGACGCCTATGAAGAAGGAAAACAAAAAGCAATACGAGCTGTATGAAAGATCGGTCTCCAGCCGTGGGAATGAGAGGCCGCAGACGCCGGTCCGCCGGGCTGACGGCACATACGCGGCTCAGAGAGATCCCAACAACCCGGTAGATCGTCTTTTCATCAATCAGTCCGGGAAGAAGGCCTCCAACTATACGGGAGACAAGGAATCCGAGCGGGATTATCGTCCCATCCGACAAAGTCATGAGTATCGCTCCGGCTGCCTGGGCGGTATGATGTATTTCGTATTCGTGATCTGCCTCAGCGTGGTGCTGGCCTGCCTGGGCTGGATGGCCGCCAGCGACGTGATGGCGCTGAACAAGAAGGATTTCCACGCGACTGTGACCCTGCCCATGAGTATTTTCGATTCCGAGACGGTGGAGGTCCGCGACGAGGAAGGAAATCTGGTGCGTACCAAGCGCGTTACCCATGCAGATATCGATTATATGGCCGATATGCTGAAGGACGCAGGCTTGATCGAATACAAATGGCTTTTTACTGCATTTTGCCGTCTCTCTCATGCGGACACCAAAGTTGTTCCTGGAGAATATGAGCTGCATTCCACGTATGATTACCGTGCGCTGATCCAGCACATGAGCCCCTTCACCGGAGGTGCCGTCACGGTTACGGTCACCTTCCCGGAGGGCATGACCATGGACCAGATGTTCCTGCTGATGGAACAGAAGGGCGTCAGCACCTACTCGGATCTGATGGAAGCCGCCGCCAATTACCGGTTCAACTACAGCTTCCTGGAGGAGCTGAGCTCGGAGCAGTTGGAGCTGCTGCGACTGGACAAACCCAGTTACCTGGAGAAGGATCAATCCCAGAACACCTATGATTTCTATCTGAGATCGAAGTATCTGGAGGGCTATCTGTTCCCCAACACCTATGAGTTCTATGTGAATATGGAGCCCGCCAGCGCCATCAATAAGTTCCTGGAAACCTTCCACACCAGCTTCAATTCTGATATGATGACAGAGATGGAGCAGAGCGGCAGAGATATCCGCGAAATCGTGACCATCGCGTCCATGATCGAAAAAGAAGCGGCGAATGATGAGGAGCGGCCGCTTATCGCCTCGGTCATCTACAACCGCCTGCACAGCAACAGTCCTCTTGGAATCGACGCGACCATCCTCTATGTCCATCCGGAGCATGAGGGCGCGCCTACTACGGAAATGCTGTCGGAGGACAGTCTCTACAACACGCGGGATCGGATCGGCCTGCCGCCGACGCCCATCTGCAACCCGGGCCTTGCCTCCTTGAAAGCTGCGCTGGAGCCCGCTACCACCGATTACTATTATTATGCGCTGGATACGGAGACCGGCACGCATCGCTTCTTTACCAATATGGCAGAATTCAACGCCTTCGTGGCGACTCAGAACTATGGAGGCTAAGGCGGAACTGCTCTCCCCGGCGGGAGATCTTGAGCGTCTGAAGATGGCGATCCTATACGGCGCGGACGCGATTTATCTGGCAGGGCGACAGTTCGGCATGCGATCGGCTGCGGCGAATTTCAGTGACGACGAGCTGCGGACGGCGGTATCTCTTGCCCACGAAGAAGGCGTCAAGATATACGTTACCTGCAATACGCTGCCTCGGGAGAAGGAGCTCAGGGCGCTTCCCGCGTATCTTGAATTTCTGCAGGATGCCGGCGTTGATGCGCTGATTATAGCTGATCTGGGCGTGCTGGAACTGGCAAAGCTCCACGCGCCCCGGGTGGCAAGGCATGTGAGCACCCAGTTTGGGGTGATCAACAGCGCCACGGCAAATGCCCTGTTTCGTCTCGGCGCGGATACGGTTGTTCTGGCCCGGGAGACACCCTTGGAGGACATCCGGAAGATCCGAGACAATACGCCGCCGGAGCTTCGCATCGAGGCCTTCGTCCACGGCGCCATGTGCGTCAGCTTTTCCGGCCGCTGCCTGCTGTCCAATTATCTCACCGGGCGGGACGCCAACCGGGGCCAGTGCGCCCAGCCCTGCCGCTGGAAGTATCACTTGGTGGAGGAGACGCGGCCCGGGCAGTATTTTGAAATCACCGAGGACGGCGGCACCTACATCCTGAACAGCCGGGACATGCGCATGATCGAGCATCTGCCGGAGCTGCTGGAGGCAGGCGTCACCAGTCTCAAAATAGAGGGGCGCATGAAGTCCGCCTACTATACGGCGGTGACCACCAACGCCTATCGCCACGCCCTGGACGCGGCGCTGGCGGGGGAGTCTCTGGATCCCTTGTGGGTGTCGGAGACCGAAAAATGCAGCCACCGCCCCTACACCACGGGGTTCTATTTCGATGAACCGGGACAGCATTACGCCGAGGCCAGCTATTCCTCCACCGCAGAGATCGCGGCGGTGGTGCAGAACTGTGGGGAAGACCGCATGGCGCTTCTGACCCAGCGGAACAAGATCTTTCCCGGCGACGCGCTGGAATTGCTGCTGCCGGAAGGGGAACCGATCTCCTTCACGGCAGGGGAGCTTTTCGACGAGGAGGGGAATACGATCCCGGACACCCGCCGGGCTATGATGCGTTTTCGGATGCGGCTGCCGGCGGATGCGCCTTCTCTTGCGATTGTGAGGAAACTGATTCGCGTAGAAGAGGGAAAGAAATGACGAAAGAAGAGTTCATTCGGGAAATCAAACCGATCCTGAAGCAGAAAGGGTATCGAAAAAAAGGAAGCTATTGGTATCTGGAACAGGATAATGTCATTTTGTGCTTCAACGTACAGGGCTCACAGTGGGACACGAGGAATTATTACATCAATATCGGTGCAGCATCGAACCAGCATGATAAACGAAACCCCACACTTCTTCATTGGCTGTGGCAGCATCGCTGTCACGGGATTAATGCTACTGTTCAGGATGCTTTAGACGAAGCTGATCGATATTTTACAGAATTTATTGATACGAGTGATTTGGGGATCTTCTGCCGGAAGCACGGCGCGATCGGTCTTATGACCGGTCAGTATCTTTTATAACGAAGTTCTCCTCAATGGTTGTGCTTGACAAATATCAAAGCTGTGATATAGTTACATCGTTATATCGGCGTTGACGAAACGAGTCGGCGCGGAGCGTTTCAGAGAGGGACCGGTTGGTGCGAGGTCCTGCGTCTCCAGTCGACAGCCACTTCGGAGCCACCCCGGGAGGACCGGGGCGTCTGCCCGCGTTAAGGGCGCTGAGAGGCCGCACAGCGGCGAATCAGGGTGGTACCGCGAACGAACATTCGCCCCTGTTCCAGAGATGGGACAGGGGTATCTTTTTTGAGAGGAAAATAATAATGGAAAAGTACGGACTGAATCAACTGCGTGAAATGTTTCTGAGTTTCTTTGAGAGCAAGGGGCACCTGCGCCTGCCCAGCTTTTCTCTGATCCCCCAGGGAGACGCCAGCCTTCTGCTCATCAACTCCGGCATGGCCCCCATGAAGCCTTACTTCAAGGGCGAGAAGGAGCCCCCCCGCAAACGGGTCTGCACTTGCCAGAAGTGCATTCGCACCGGCGACATTGAGAACATCGGCAAGACTTCCCGCCACGGGACTTATTTCGAGATGCTGGGCAATTTCTCCTTCGGGGACTACTTCAAGCGCGAGGCCATCCACTGGAGCTGGGAGTTCCTGACCAGCCCGGACTGGGTGGGCATCGACCCGGATCGGCTCTATCCCTCCATCTATGTGGACGACGACGAGGCCTTTGAAATCTGGAACAAGGAGATCGGCATTGCCCCGGAGCGGATCTTCCGCTTCGGCAAAGAGGACAACTTCTGGGAGCACGGCGCCGGCCCCTGCGGCCCCTGCTCGGAGATCTATTATGACCGGGGGGAGAAGTACGGCTGCGGCAAGCCGGACTGCACCGTGGGCTGTGACTGCGACCGCTATATCGAGGTGTGGAACAACGTCTTCTCCCAGTTCGACAACGACGGTGAGGGACATTACACCGAACTGAAGCAGAAAAACATCGACACAGGCATGGGCCTGGAGCGTCTGGCCGTGGTCTGTCAGGGGGTAGATTCCCTCTTTGATGTGGACACGGTGATGAACATCACCCACAAGGTCAGCGAGCTCACCGGGGCCTTTTACGGCAAGAGCCACAAGATGGACGTATCCCTGCGGGTCATCACCGACCATATCCGTTCCGCCACCTTCATGATCTGCGACGGCGTGCTGCCCTCCAACGAGGGAAGGGGCTATGTGCTGCGCAGGCTTCTCCGCCGTGCAGCCCGCCACGGCAAGCTTCTGGGCGTGAACGAGCCCTTCCTGCATGAGGTCATCGACACCGTGATCCGGGAAAACGAGTGCCAGTATCCCGAACTGCGGGAGAAGCAGGCCTATATCACCCGGGTGGTCAAAACGGAGGAGGAGAACTTTGCCAAGACCATCGACGCCGGCATGAAGATCTTCAATGACATGCTCGCTGAACACAAGGCGAAGGGAGAGAGCACCTTCTCCGGGGCCGACGCCTTCAAGCTCTACGACACCTACGGCTTCCCCATCGACCTGACCATTGAGATGTGCTCTGACGAGGGCATGCAGGTTGACGAGGAGGGCTTCAAGCTGCTCATGCAGGAGCAGCGCATCCGCGCTAGAGAGGCCCGCGCCGCCCTGGGCGACCTGGGCTGGGCCGGGGTCAGCTTCGGCAAGGAGATCCCGGAGACCGTCTTCGAAGGTTATGACAAGAGCAGCGTGGAGGCCAAGGTCCTGGCCATCGTGGCCGACGGCGAGCTGAGGGAGGAGATTCCTGCCGGGACCGAGGCCATCGTAGTGCTGGATCGTACGACGCTCTACGCCGAGATGGGCGGCCAGGTGGCCGACCACGGCACAATCCACGCCGACGGCCTTCTCTTCGAGGTCAGCGACGTGCAGAAGAACAAGGGCGGCAAATACATGCACACCGGCGTTCTGAAAGAGGGCGTGCTGAAGCGGGGCGATACCGTTACCGCTGCCATCGACGAGGAGCGCCGCGCCGCCATCGCCCGGGCCCACAGCGCCACCCATCTGCTGCAGCGGGCCCTCCGGGACGTGCTGGGCGATCATGTGCACCAGGCCGGTTCCCTGGTGGAGCCTGATTTCCTGCGTTTTGACTTTACGCACTTCTCCGCTGTGACCCCCGAAGAGCTGCGCCGGGTGGAGGATAAGGTCAACGCCTCCATCTTGGACGGCCTGACCGTGGATACGAAGGAAATGTCTCTGGACGAGGCCAGAAAGAGCGGCGCCACCGCCCTCTTTGGTGAGAAGTATGGCGACGTGGTCCGGGTGGTCAGCATGGGCGACTACAGCGTGGAGCTTTGCGGCGGCACCCATCTGAACAATACCGCAAAGGCGGGACTTTTCCACATCAGCTCCGAGGGCTCCGTGGCCTCCGGCGTGCGCCGGATCGAAGCGACCACCGGTCTGCGGACCCTGGAGACCCTTCACCGGGATATCGAGGCCATTTCCGCCGTCGCAGCCCTTTTCAAGGCTAATCCTGCGGACATGCTGCAGAAGGTGGAGCAGCAGGCAACTGAACTGAAAGAAGCCAAACGCCTGATCCAGCAGTATAAGGATAAGGAGTCCGCCGGCGGGGCCGATGCTCTGCTGAAAAACGCCAAGGAGGTGGGCGGCCTGCATGTGGTCACCTGCAGCCAGGGCGAGTGCGACGCCGCAGGCCTTCGCAAGATGGGCGATGCGCTGCGGGACAAGGACGGTGCGGTCGTCGCGGTCATTGCCGCTGTGAACGGGGACAAGATCACCTTCCAGTGTGTCTGCGGCAAGGAGGCCGTTGCCAAGGGCATCCGCGCCGGGGATATCATCAAGCACATTACCGCCATTGCCGGCGGAAAGGGCGGCGGCAAGCCCGACTCCGCCATGGGCGGCGGCAACGACGTCAGCAAACTGAAGGACGCGCTTTCCGCGGTGGAAGGCTTCGTCAGCGAAAAGATTTGAGGAGGAAAAACCATGGATCACGACTGCATTTTCTGCCGGATCATCGCCGGGGAGATCCCCAGCACAAAGGTGTATGAGGACGAGTACGTCTTCGCCTTCCGGGACATCAATCCCCAGGCGCCGGTACACATTCTGGTTGTGCCCAAGAAGCACATCTGCTGTGCCAGGGGCATCAATGAGAACAATTCCCTGTACGTCGCCAAGTGCTTTGAGGCCATTGCCAAGATCGCCAAGGCTGAGGGCCTGATGAATGGCTTCCGCGTAGTCAACAACTGCGGGGAGGACGGCGGCCAGAGTGTCATGCACCTGCATTTTCATCTGATCGGCGGCGTGAAGCTCTCGGAAAAGATTCTCTGATCAAAACAATTACCGCAGAGGCCTATCTCTGCGGTTTTTTGAAAGCGGGGTGTGGGATCTGCGCAAGCTGGCTGTTCTCTCCCTGTCCTTTTCCGCCGCAGTTTTTGCGGCGGACTATTGGCTTCCCCTGCGGCTGCTTCCCTGGATGACCGGCGCTTTTGCGTTTCTTTTCCTGCTGCTTGCGCTTCCTCGACGGCGTTGGCTGCTGGGTTTCACGCTGGCCGCCGCCGGCCTTGCGCTGGGATTTTTGAGCTTCTATCTTCACGCACAGCGTACCTTGATCCCCGCGCAGAAGCTGGACGGGCAGACGCTTTCGATCTCCGGAGAGGTCTGCTCTTATCCGCAGACCTTTGACGACTACTCCAGAATGGAGATACTCGTTTCCGGCACGGAGCTTCCCAGAGGAAAAATGCTCCTCTATGCTGACGGCGATGCACTTGCTGCATTTGAACCTGGGGACAGGATCCTTTGTACAGCAAAGCTTAAGCGTCCGGATCTGCGCTTTGGGGAACGGTATGACAGCTATCTTTCCCGCGGCATTTATTTGACCGGAAACGCGCAGTCCGAACCGCAGCGGATCGGCGGGGGCTCTTCTCTCGGGACGATGCCCCTGCGCTTGAATCGTGCTGTCTCAGAGAAGATCCAAGCTCTTTTCCCGTCGGATACCGCACCGTTCATGAAATCCCTGATGTTGGGGGACAAGACGGATCTGTACGAGGACTTGCAGCTTTATCTGGCTATGAGCAGGGCGGGCTTCCTGCATATCGTAGCCGTCTCCGGCATGCATATCGCCTTTCTGGTGGGACTTATTCAGCTGCTCTTCGGGAAAACCTGGCGCAGCTCTCTGCTCGCGCTGCTGCTGATCTGGTTCTTTGTCCTTCTGACAGGCTCCTCGCCCTCTGCGATCCGGGCCGCAGTTATGCAGAGCTTTCTGCTGGCGGCACCGCTGGTTCGAAGAGAGAACGATCCGGCGACTTCGCTGTCTGCCGCTTTGGCCATGATCCTGATCGGGAATCCCTATGCGGCCGGCAGCGTGAGCCTTCAGCTTTCTTTCTCGGCCATGGCTGGGATCCTATGCCTGGCTGAACCGCTTCACAAGAGTTTTTCTTCCCTTTTCTCGGAACGTTGGGCCCATCTTCTGCGTGTTCCCCTCGGCATCCTGGCAAGCTCTCTGGCGGTTCTGGCTTTCTCGCTGCCGTTTATGGCCTGGCACTTCGGCTCTCTGTCTTTGCTTGCCCCGCTGACCAACATGCTGGGACTCTGGGCGGTCTCGTTCTGTTTCTGCGGCGGCTACCTGAGCTGTCTGCTGGGCCTTGTGTTTGCGCCTCTGGGAAGCGCTGCAGCATGGCTGATCTCCTGGCCGGTGCGCTATCTGATCCTGGTTGCCGAGCTGGTTTCTTCGATTCCCTTTGCTGTGCTGTATCTTAAAAAGCTTCCCTCCTACCTCTGGCTCGTCCTGGTCTATGCGCTCTGCCTGATCAGTGCCTGCAGCAGAATGAAAACCTGGGCAAAACTGCTGATGCCGCTGACCCTTTCCGCACTGATGCTGGCGCTTCTGCTCACGCATACCCGCTCGGAATACCGCTCCTTCGGCGTATTCAGCGTCATTGACGTCGGACAGGGGCAGAGCATCGCAGTGATGTCCGGCGATGAGACTCTGGTGATAGACTGCGGCGGGATCAACACGCTGGATAATGCCGGGGAGGAGACCGGTTCCTATCTCATCTCCTGCGGACGGGAGCGTATTGACGCGCTGTTTTTGACCCATCTGCACGCGGACCATGTCAACGGTGTGCCGATGCTGCTGGAAATGCTGCCGGTGGAGAGGATCATTCTTCCTGCGAAGGTAGAGGATGAGGACGGTATGCTGGATGGGATCCTGACCTCTGCGGAGAAGCATGGGACGGAACTGATATTCCTGGAGGAAGATTCAAGGTTTTCACTTCCGCATATTCAAGCCAGACTTTTCGCGCCCCTTGAAAAGGGGCAAATCAATGAACGCTGCATGACGGGCGTCTTTTCGCTGGGCGACTATGATATGCTGGTGACCGGCGACTCTTCCAAATCCACGGAGAAAGAACTATTGCAGCGGCATTCGCTGAAGGACCTGGAGCTGCTGATCGTCGGACATCACGGGTCACGCTATGCCAGCAGCGGAGAGCTCCTGGGAAGCATCGGCGCCAAGACCGCCGTTATCAGCGTGGGATACAACAACTTCGGGCACCCAACCTATGAAACCCTGGAGAGGCTGGACGCCTACGGCTATACCATCTACCGCACGGACCTGAACGGGACCGTGGAGATACGAGTGGAGAATTGAAATGGCAAAAAAGCCGGATGATAAACTGAATTACGGTGCCGTCCTCCGTGAGCTGAAGGAAAAGGGACCCCAGAGGCTCTATCTGCTGTGGGGCCCTGAGGACTATCTGCGGGAGCACTTCCTGGACCAGATCAAGCAGCTCTGCCTGCCGGAGGGAGAGGACAGCTTCAGCTATAAGCGCATGGACGGTCCGGAGCTGGAGGTCCATGAGCTGCAGATCGCTGTGGACGCCATCCCCTTTTTGGCGGAGCGCAGTCTGGTAGAGCTGCGGGGCGTGGATCTGAACCGCGTGAAGGACGCGGACGCGGCGCTGAAAACATTGGAGGACATTCCTGACTACTGCACGGTGGTTTTCGTGCAGCAGGCGAGCTTTGAGCCGGACGGACGGATGAAGCTGGTCAAGAAGCTGCGCGGGATGTGCAAGGAGATCAAGTTCACGCAGCAAAACCAGAGTGAGCTGACCAAATGGATCGCCAAACGCTTCGCCGCCCTGGGGAAGAGCGTTGAATTTGATGCGGCCCAGCGCCTTATCTTTATCAGCGGCGATTTGATGAACCGGCTGATCCCTGAGATCGAGAAGGTGGCGGCCTACGCAAAGGGCGAGAGGGTGACTGCTGCGGACGTGGAGGCAGTGGCACACCACATCCCTGAGGCTGTGATCTTCAAAATGACGGATGAGATCGCTCAGAGGAGCCTGAACAACGCCATGGCGACCCTGGCCGAGCTTCTTTCGGACAAGAACAATGAACCGATCCAGATGCTGGGCATGCTGGGTCTGCAGATGCGCAGGCTCTATGCTGCCCGTTTGGCCATAGAGCAGAGCCTGGGCGTGTCCTATGTCATGGATGTTTGCTCCATGAAGAGCGATTATCCTGCCAATAAGCTTCTGCAGGCGGCCAGAGGCTACAGCCTGCCGCAGCTAAAACGGGCAGTTGAGCTCTGCGCGGAGACGGACTACCGCATCAAGAGCAGCGGCCTGGACGACCGGGAGCTCTTCAAGGAGGTCGTGTTTCGGATCGCGGCGGGGGAGTGCGATGAGACGGATTGAAGAGGTGCTCATTGTAGAGGGCAGATATGATAAAAACGCCCTCAGTCAGGTCGTCGACGCGGTGATCCTGGAGACCTCAGGTTTCGGAATCTTTCACGACAGACAGAAGCAGAAGCTCTTTCGTACCATGGCGGAGCAGCATGGCCTGATCGTATTGACCGATTCCGACGGGGCGGGCTTTGTGATCCGCAATTTCATCAAGAGCTGTGTTCCGCCGGAGAGGCTGAAGCAGGCCTACATTCCGGATATTCCGGGCAAGGAGCGCAGAAAAAGCGCTCCCTCCAAGGAGGGAAAGCTTGGCGTGGAAGGGATGCGGCCCCAAGTCCTGCTGGAAGCCCTGGAAAGGGCCGGCGCGCATTTTCTTGACGAGGAGATAGGAAAGCAGTCAGCAGAACGAATCAGCAAGGCAGATCTCTATCGCATGGGGCTCAGCGGAGGAACCAACAGCAGGGGAAAGCGCGCACAGCTTCTGCAGAAGCTGGATCTTCCGGAGCGCCTGAGCGCGGACGGCCTGCTGGATGTGCTCAACGCATTGATGAGCAGGGAGGCTTTTTTCGATCTGGCAGCTGCAGATCATACGGATCCGGAATAGTAAAATAATAGGGGCGCTGTTTGACGCAGAAATAAACACCGGCAGGGGGTTCCTGCCGGTGTTTGTTTCTGCCAAAGCGGTTTATTGGATGCAGTTTACGATGGAATTGATCTGATCAAGCGTGAGGCCCTGGCCTTCTTTTCCCATTTGAAAGCTGATGGAGAAATGCATGTCACCCGCGTCGAACCAACAGGTGTTGACGGTGTTCCCGTCCCCTGCACAGTGGAGGGTCAAGCCTTTCAGAGTGTGGTCCCAGCTTTTGCTGTAGATATTGTAATCTCCGTGGAGGTTGATACCGCTGTCTGTATTGGATTTGCGGATCAGAAGTTCTGTCACGCCGGTTTCGTCGGTATAATCTGCCTCAATGGTTCCTGTGCAATAGCGAAAGGTCTTGAGCGTAAGCCCGGCGGGAAGCGCTTGCTGCAGCGGAGGCGTGAAGTTGACGCCGGCCCCATATGTCGCCTCGGTAATAGAAGTCGTTTCGGTCCACACGTTCACGATGGGGCCCAAATCGGGCGTGGGCTCAGGCGTAGGCTCCGGGATGGGGGCAGGATCAGGCGTGGGGGCAGGATCAGGCGTGGGGGTAGGCGTGGGAACGGGCGTGGGCGTGGCTGTGGGGGCGGGTGCCTGCTGAACGGTGATCAAAGCGGTCTTGGTGTCCACATAGCCGTCATTGTTGGAGTAACGGCAATACACACGCCAGCCGTTGAGTTCGTATGGAATGTTTTGGAGTCTCATGTCACTGTAATCGCCGCGGATCACGACCAGGTCCGGGAATTTCGTGCCGATCGCGTCATATTGGATATCCACCTTACCGTCGGGGCTGACAAAGTGCCACCTGGCCCAGATTGCATTTTCATATTTAGCAATGAACATGCAGCTGCCTCCGGCCTTGACCGTCTCGTCGGTGGGGTTTTTTGTGATGATCGGAAGCTTGCTCTTTTCCGGAGTGGGACTGGGTAGTGCGCTGGGGACGGGAGCGGGAGTTGGGGCAGGCGTTGGCGTGGGAATGGCAGGGGACTTCGTGGGCGTGGGAGTGATGATAACGACCGGGGAAGGCTCGGGGCTGACGCTTCCGGCCTGATTGCGCCGGTATTCCTCAATGCTCATTTCATAGACGAAGATGCTGCCTCCGGTGACATCCTTATCGTCCGGGAACCAGGAGAGCTTGCTGCCGGAAAGGCGCAGAGAACCTGTTCCGTGCGAGTATACGACGCTGTCATTCCCGCGGCCCTGCTGATCGTATTCCGTATCGACGCGCACAGAATCGGAATAAAGAAAGGCCTGCTTTTCAGCATCATAGCGAACTGTCATTTCCCAGCTGGTTCGGCTGAACGCGGAACTCGGCCATTCGACCCGGAGTGTGTAAGAGCCGGTTTGCCCCGCGGTTACGATCATTGTGCCCCGTTTTGCGATTTCTTCAACATAGACTCCTTCTGGAATCGTGGCTTTGTCGTCGGCAGCCTGCGGCTGCAAGTTGCTATTTTTTTTGCACCCGCAAAGTACGAATGCGATACCGATACAAAGAAGAAGTAAAATAAGAATCCGCTGTTTTCTCATAGCAATATCCTCCCTTGGTGATTTTCATGAGATTTTAACACAGTTCGGAGAATTATGCAAGGTCTACAGATCAGCAGTCTCTCATTCTGTGAGATAACGGGGAGAAAAAAAGAGAAAACGGGCACTTGAGCAACATTCTGGGCTGTTAGTGAGATGAGTTATTCGGATCTTCCCGGTCCGGCGGAAGCATGTCTTCGAGACATACGGGTATAAGTACGCCGCCCAGCAGAGCGAGCTGTGCGAGATCCTGCATGCTTTTGGCCAGATGCAGATGATCCGTATTCCCGCTCTCCTGAAAGCACAGCAGGAAGACCAGAGCAGCACATAAGAGCAGGCACCCGGCCTGCAGCGACAGCATGAGGGTCCTCCAGGGCAGGGAGCCCATAGTCAGAACTCGACGGAGTACTTTTCGGATCAACATAAAACCACCTCGGTGAAAGCTTACTCCGAGGCTCTTTACCATGCAAGGAACAGTTTTTTCCAGAGGGATTTGAGCCTGGCAATATTTTGTTCTGCAAAACGATGTCTTAGAATGAAAAAACACCGGAAGCCATGTGGTTTTGGCTTCCGGTGTTTTGGCACCCACGAGGGGATTCGAACCTCCGACCTACCGCTTAGGAGGCGGTCGCTCTATCCTGCTGAGCTACGTGGGCGGATAGCTTATGCATTCTACCGCAGTTTACTTCGGCTGTCAAGTATGCCTTGGGAAAGAGAAATATCTCGTAATTCACATTTTGTATTTACTTTGACAGACCAGGCGTGATAAAATATAAAATCAGGAAAAATCAAATCGAGGGGTTCCTATGCTGAAGCTTCTTTCGGTGAAAAAAGACTATACCGTCGGAGAGTTTACTGTACATGCCCTGAAAGGGATCGATCTGAGCTTTCGAGAGCATGAATTCGTGGCGATCCTGGGACACTCCGGCTGCGGAAAGACCACCCTGCTGAACATTGTGGGCGGTCTGGATCAGTATACCTCCGGCGACCTGGTCATAAACGGCAAATCAACCAAAAAGTTCTCGGACAGCGACTGGGATACCTACCGCAATCACTCCATCGGTTTTGTTTTCCAGTCCTATAATCTGATCCCGCACCAGACGGTTCTGGCCAACGTGGAGCTCGCGCTGACGCTCTCGGGAGTCGGTCCCTCGGAACGGAAGGCAAGGGCGACTGAGGCGCTGCAAAAGGTTGGTCTCGGGGATCAGCTGAACAAAAAACCCAATCAAATGTCCGGCGGCCAGATGCAGCGGGTAGCCATTGCCCGTGCTTTGGTGAATAACCCGGATATCCTCCTGGCGGATGAGCCTACCGGCGCCCTGGATTCGGAGACCTCTGTACAGATCATGGAGATACTCAAGGAAATCTCCAAGGATAAGCTCATCATCATGGTCACCCATAACCCGGATCTGGCCAACGGCTATGCCAGCCGCATCATCCGGCTGAAGGACGGTCTGATCGTGGACGACAGCGACCCCTTTGAAGCGGAAGACGCCAAGACCACCGCGCCTCTGGGGAAAAAGACCTCCATGCGCTTCTTTACAGCACTGTCGCTGTCGATGAATAACTTGATGACCAAGAAGGCCAGGACCTTTCTGACTGCTTTTGCCGGCAGCATCGGCATCATCGGCATTGCGTTGATCATGTCTCTGTCAAATGGGATACAGAACTATATTGACAAGGTTCAGGAGGATACTCTGTCCAGCTATCCCATTACCATCCAGGCGGAGAGCATGGACATGATGACCATGATGACCGCGATGATGGGCACACAGGCGGACACACAGGATTATCGGCATGATAAGGATGCGGTCTATTCCAGCGCTGTGCTTTACAACATGATCAATAACATCATCTCCTCCGGCGGCGCCTCCAACAACCTGGAAGCCTTCCGGGCCTATCTGGAGTCTCCTGACAGTGAGATCGCTCCATATATCAGCTCGATACAGTATTCCTATGATGTGGATCTGACCCCCTATGCCGAAGACGTGAACGGTTTTATCGGAAAGACGGATGCTGTCCAGATCATGCAGACCGCCATGTCCGCCGCCTTCGGTGGAGATTATTCAACGCTGTTCGCGACCTATGGCCAGATGTACAGCACCCTGGACGTGTGGCAGGAGATGCTGCCTGGAGAGGATGGACAGCTGATCAGCCCTCTGCTGCAGCAGCAGTACGAGGTGCTTTACGGGCACTGGCCGCAAAAGCCTACCGAGGTCGTGCTGATCGTCAATGAAAACAATGAGGTCTCTGACCTGGTGCTGTATTCTCTGGGCTTGAAGACCAACGACTCCATTGCGGACAGCATGCAGGCAGTGGTTTCAGCCGAAGAGCTGGACACCAGTGTGGAAAGCTGGAGCTATGAGGAGATTTGCGACAAGTCTTTCCGCTACATTTATCCGGCGGATCAGTTCCAGTACAACGAGGAGACAGGGGAGTACGTGGATCTGACCGAAGAGGAGCTGGGCCTGCGGACCCTCTTCAACAACGGTCTGGAGATCCGGATCGTCGGCATCATCCGCAAGGATGGGGACGCGCTTTCCGGCATGCTCTCCGGCTCCGTTGGCTATACCCATGCGCTGGTGGAGTATATCGCCGCGGAGAGCGCCAAGAAGGACCTCATCAAACGACAGCTGGAGGACCCGGAGCATGAGGTGTTCACCGGCCTGCCCTTCCTGGATCGGGAGGACGAGGCGCTGACCAAGAGCCGCAAGGCCGACGCCGCCCGGGAGTACATTGCCAATGCCTCCCAGCGGCAGATCGCAGAGCTCTATATCACCTATATGTGCGAGCCGGACGAGGCTTACCTGCAGAAGATCATTGACGAGCAGCTCGGCGGGACCTCCCGCGAGGAGATCGAAAAGAACATTCTGGACTCCTATCCGGAATATGCGGCGATGCTCAGTCAAATGGACGAAGCCACGCTCGACGCCTATATGAGTCAGATGATCAGCGAACAGGCCCGTGCGGAGTATGCCAAGCAGATGCGGGCCTTGTACGAAGAACTGACGGACGATGTCCTCTCGGAAGATTTTCAGCTCCTGAGCCTGGAAGAGAAGGACTATCTCTGGATCTATGAAAACGCCATGCCCCCGGTGTATTCCGGAAGTACGCTGAAGGACACCTTGAAGAAGCTGGGCTATGTGGACCTGGAAAACCCCAGTGCCATCAACATCTATGCCAACTCCTTCGAGAACAAGGACAGCATCGGCGAGGCGATCGAGCACTACAACGAGTCTGTGCCGGAGGAGGATCAGATCAGTTATACCGACGTGGTTGCCCTGCTCATGAGCTCCATCACCACCATCATCAATGTCATCAGCTATGTTTTGATCGCCTTTGTCGCCATCTCTCTGGTGGTCTCCTCCATCATGATCGGCATCATCACCTATATCAGTGTTCTGGAGCGCACCAAGGAGATCGGCATTCTTCGGGCCATCGGCGCCTCCAAGCGGGATATCTCCCGGGTGTTCAACGCAGAAACCTTTATTATTGGCCTTGCGGCAGGTCTTATCGGCATCGGCGTGACGCTGCTGCTGAATATTCCGATCAATATCATTGTTCACAACCTTACGGGCATTATGGCCCTGAATTCCACGCTTCCGCCGCTGGGCGGTGCGGCTCTTGTGGGCATCAGCGTCTTTCTGACCTTTATCGCCGGCCTGATCCCATCGGGACTGGCCGCCAAGAAGGACCCGGTGGAAGCGCTGCGGACCGAGTAACAGAAGATGGAACAGAAATCGGGCTGGGAAAAACCAAGATTTTCCCAGCCCAGAATTTTTACATGGCTTCGATTTCTTTGATGTTGTACTCGTTGCCGGTGACCAGGAAGGTGTTGCCGCTGCCGCAGTAAGGGCAAATCTTCTTGTACTGCATCGTGGAGTAGGTCTTGCCGCAGTCCTGGCAATAGGTGACGGCTTCCAGCTTTTCGATGATCAGCTCTGTCTCCTGGAAATGCTCGGTTTTCTTTCGGGCATATTCCCAGAAATCCTGCAGATACTCCGGGATGATGCCGCTGACCTCGCCAATCTCCAGGGTGATGGACCCAACCTTGCTGAGCTGGTTTTCCACCATCAGCTTTTCCACCGTGTCAATGACGTAATAGATGGTTCCCAGCTCGTGCATTATTTGGCCTTCCGTTTGATTTTGATCGCCTGCTTGGCGGCGTACTTCAGCATGGGACCAACCTTGTCCTCGCAGCGGACCATCTTGGAGGCCTCGGGCACATCGCGCTGCAGGTGAATGGCGTCGAACATGCAGCGGGTGGTGCACAGGCCGCAGCCGATGCAGCGGTTGGGATCCACCACGCTGACGCCGCAGCCCAAGCAGCGGCTGGCCTCTGTCTTGACCTGCTCCTCGGTGAAGGTGAGCCGATCATGCTCGAAGGTCTTGAGCTTGAGAGGATCGTGCTGAATCTCCTGGCGCGCTGGCTTATCGTAGGAATCCAGCGCAAAGGCCAACTGCTCTTTGTTGAGCTCGTAGAACTGGCGGAGGTTGCGGCCACGGGTGAGGCTCTGGCCGTCCTGCACGAAGCGGTGCAGAGATTCGGCGCCCTCCCGGCCGGCGGCAATGGCATCGATGGCGAACTTGGGTCCGGTGTACACGTCGCCGCCCACAAAGATGTCCTTCTGCTCGGTCTGGTAGGTGATGGGATCAGCGATGGCGTTGCCCTTCTTGCCGGTCTTCAGATCGCCGATATCCAACTTGCCCCAGTCGATGGCCTGGCCCACGGCGGCCAGCACGGAGTCGACCTCGATGGTCTCGAACTTGCCGGTGCCGACAGGGGAGCGGCGGCCCTTCTCGTCGGGCTCGCCCAGCTCCATGATCTCCACCTTCAATCCTGTGACCTTGCCGTTTTCGCCCAGGATCTCGGCGGGGCCGTTGAGGAAGCAGAACTTCACGCCCTCGGCCTTGGCCTCGGCGATCTCTTCCTTATCGGCGGGCATCTCCTCCTCGCTGCGGCGGTAGATCACATAGGTGTCGGCGCCCAGACGCACGGCGGTGCGGCACACGTCCATGGCCACATTGCCGCCGCCGATGACGGCGCACTTCTTGCCGATCTCCGGCTTGTTGCCCAGATTGACCTCCCGCAGGAAGTCCACGCCGCCGTAAACGCCGGTCAGATCCTCGCCGGGGATGCGGAGCTTGGAGCTCTTCTGGGCGCCGATGGCCACATAGAAGCCCTTGTAGCCCTGCTCGCGCAGCTGCTGGATGGTGATATCCTTGCCGATCTCGGTGTTCATCTGGAAGTGGACGCCCATCTTCTCCAGGACCTCGATCTCGCCCTTCAGGGCGCTGCGGTCCAGGCGGTAGCTGGGGATGCCCATGATGAGCATGCCGCCCGGCTCGGGGTTGCGGTCGAAGACGGTGACGTTCTCATAGCCCATGCGCGCCAGGTAGTAGGCGCAGCTCAGACCAGCGGGGCCGGCGCCGATGACGGCGACCTTCTCGGGATAGGGCTTGTCGATGGGACGGCGGTACAGACGCTCGGGGATGTAGCGCTCTTCGCTCTTCAGATCCTGCTCGGCGATGAACTTCTTGATTTCGTCGATGGCCAGGGCCTTGTCCATGGCGCCCCGGGTACAGGCAGCCTCGCAACGGCGATTGCAGACGTAGCCGCAGACAGAGGGGAAGGGATTGTCCTGCTTGATGAGCTTCAGAGCGTCCAGATAGCGGCCTTCCTTGGCCAGTTTAATGTAGCCCTGAATGGCGATGTGAGCGGGGCAGGCGGTCTTGCAGGGGGCGGTGCCGCTCTCGTGGCAGTTTTCCCGGTTCTTGGTCACATAGTCGGGAGACCACTTGTCCTTGCCCCACTTGAGGCCGGAGGGCAGCTCCTGCTGCGGATACCGGACTTCACCGGTCTGGGTGCAGAGCTTCTGGCCCAGTTTCACGGCGCCGGCGGGGCAGACCTCCACGCACTTGCCGCAGGCCACACACTTCTCCTTGTCCACATGGGCACGGTAGGCGGAGGCGGAAAGGTTGGGGGTGTTGAAGTACTGGCTGGTGCGCAGGGCGAAGCAGACGCCCAGGTCGCAGTTGCAGAGGCCGAAGATCTTGTCCGAACCGTCGATATTGGTGGTCTGGTGGACGTAGCCGTTCTCCTCAGCCCGCTGGCAGATGTGCAGGGCCTCTTCCTTGGTGATGGGACGGCCCTTGCCGGTCTCGATCAGGTAATCGGCAAAATCGCCCAGACCGATGCAGCAGTCGTCCTGGATTTCGCCGGAGCCCTCTCCGTAGAGCCGGCGGGCGTTTCGGCAGGAGCAATAGCCAACGGAGAGCTTGCCGTCGTACTTGTCCAGCCAGTGGGAGATGTGCTCGATGGACAGGGACTTGTTCTCAGACTGAATCGCTTTCTCCACGGGGATGACGTGCATGCCGATCCCGTCGCCGCCGGGAGGGATCAGGTGGGTCTTGCCTTCCAGAGGCAGGAAGGTCATCTTGTCAAAAGCGTCTGCCAGCTCGGGATATTTCTCAACCTGCCAGAGGACCATGTTGGTCATCTCGGCGATGCCGGGGACGAAGAGCTGAACGTACCACTGCTTCTCGTGCTGGGGATTTTCCCAGTGGTACTCCACGATGCCGTGCTTGGCCGCGTCCGTAAGCAGTTCCTCGCAGCGCTGCTCGGTCTTGCCGGTGAGTTTTGCGATCTCCTGGATGGTCTTGGGCTTGCGCAGGCCCATTTTCAGCATGATTTCCGCGATCTCGTCGTTGGAGCAGGCCCGGTCCAGAATGATGTACTCGGGATCGGTTTCGGTCAGCCGCTTCAAGCCGAGCTTGTAGGGGATACGGTCGGTGATCATTTTGCCAAGGTCAAATAAAATCTCTCTCGCCATGGTCAATCTCCCTTCAAAAGCTTCTGTTTGGTTTGGTCAGCCTATACTATGCCTTTTATTATAGTACCATGTCCAAAAACCTTTTGCAAGATACAATCAGTTCTGCTTGTATAAAGGATCACGGGTGTCTGAGCGGAACAAACGATCGAAGAAGATAAGAGAGCAGCCCGCAGCGGATTCTGCTGACAATACAGCTGCGTTTGACAGCCCGGCTTGGCTAAAGAAAAAGAAAAAAGGATTGATTCTCTTGACAAGATGTAGTACAATGCCATCGTGGCTTTTGACAAGGCTGCACTAGTCGGGGAGCCAGCGGTGCCCTGTAACCTGCAATCCGCTATAGCAGGGATGAATTCCTGGCCGAGGGGATGTTCTGTGTCGTCTGACCCCGGTAAGCAGCGTTGAAGATCCGGTCTCGCGCAAGGTCGACCCGTGAACCATGTCAGGCGGGGAACCGAGCAGCATTAAGCGGTGTTCGGCTTGTGCCGCGAGGTCGCCGGGTCCGAGCCGGCTGCCGGCGGTAACGGATGTAGCGCATGTTTCGGAGCCAGGTGTGCAGTCTTGTCAAGAGCCATATTGTATCAAGAGGGAGGGAGTCGGCTTGTATCAGGCTCTGTACCGCAAATGGCGGCCGCAGACCTTTGACGAGGTCATCGGCCAGCAGCATATTACCGAGACGCTGAAAAGCCAGGTGAAAAACGGCCGCCTCTCTCATGCGTATCTGTTTATCGGAACTCGCGGTACCGGTAAGACCACCTGCGCCAGGATCCTGGCCCGGGCGGTGAACTGCGAGCACCCGGAAAACGGAAACCCCTGCGGGAAGTGTCCGGCCTGCCGCGGTATTCTGGAGGGCAGCGTCATGGACGTGGTGGAGTTGGACGCCGCCTCCAACAATGGCGTCGACAACGTCCGTGCCCTGCGGGAGGAGGCCGTGTTCTCTCCCAGCACGGTTAAAAAGCGGGTGTACATCGTCGATGAGGTGCACATGCTCTCCATGCCGGCCTTCAATGCGCTGCTGAAGATCCTGGAGGAGCCGCCTGAGCACCTGATGTTCATCCTGGCCACAACTGAGCTTCAGAAGGTTCCGGCAACGATCCTGTCCCGCTGCCAGCGGCACAGCTTCCGCAGACTGGACGCGGATACGATTTCCCACTACCTGCTGGACATCGCCGGACGGGAAAACATGGTCCTGGAGCCGGAGGCTGCCGATCTTATCGCCCGTCTTTCCGACGGCGGCGTTCGGGACGCGCTGAGCCTTCTGGACCAGTGCTCCATGCATGAAAAGATCGATGTTCAGGCTGTGTATACAAGCGTGGGCCTTGCCGGCAATCGGCGGATCTCGGAACTGCTGGACGCGGTTTTGAAGCACGACAGCGCGAAGGCTCTGGAGCTTTTTTCGGGCATGTGGATGGACGGGAAGGATCCCTCCTCCGTTCTTAAGGAGCTGAGCACCCTGCTGCGGGATACAATGATGCTGAGTGTTGCTCCCAAGGCCGGGTTCAACCTGATTTCCGGCAGCTTTGAGGAACGAACCCTGCGTTATTTCGTCAAACGGATGACCACAGAGTCGATCATTGCGGCAATGGAGACGGTCCAGCGCTGTTTGAACGGCCTGCGGGACGTCAACAATCCCCGCACGGCGGCGGAGCTCTGCCTGGTAGCGTTGTCCTGCGAGGCTGAGGGTGACAGCTTTGCCAGCCTGCGAGCACGGATCTCGCGCCTGGAGGAGCAGGTCGAGCGAGGTGTTCCGGCGCTTGCGCCGCCTCGTTTTTCTCCGAGCCCGGAAGAGGAGAGGCCGACGCCCGAGGAGGAAGTGTATCCCCGTGAACCGGAGGGGCCTGAGCTTGTAACGGACGATTTCCCGGAGCCGGAGGATGCGCCGCTTCCCGAGCCGGAGCCGGAGGCGGAACAGGAAACTGAAGAAGAGCAAGAAAAGGGGAGAACGGAGCAAGGTCTGGAAGATCCGCAGTCATGGGACAGGATCCGTTCCGCTGCACTCTCCTCGATCCCCTATGACGTTCGCTTGCTGCTGGAGGATGAGGAGCGCGTACGCGGCATCGTTGAGGGCAATTCTCTCGTGTTGGAAGCACAAACGGATTTCATGCTCAAGCGTTTTCAGCGTCAGGACGTTCTTCAGAGCCTCATGGCTGCGGCTAGAGATGTTTGCGGACATGAAATGCGCGTTCAGACTCGTCTGATGCAGGCGCAGGATCGGCAGGCGCGTAGTCTGGATGATTTGAGGCAGTTCAAGGAAGTACATTTTATAGAAGAATAAAGCCGCTCAGCGGCAGATCGGAGAAGATAATATGGCAAAAGGCGGTTTTCGCGGGGCTATGCCCGGCAATCAGGCAAACATGTTGAAGCAGGCCCAGAAAATGCAGCAGGAATTCATGAAAATGCAGCAGGATCTGGAGTCTACGGAATTTGAGTTCACTGCCGGCGGCGGCGCGGTCAAGGCTGTTGTCACCGGGACCAGAGAATTCTCTTCCATCACCATCGATCCCGAGGTCGTGGATCCTGAGGACGTGGAAATGCTGCAGGATCTGGTCCTGACGGCTGTGAACGGCGCGCTGAAAAAAGCGGATGAGCAGACCAGCAAAGCCATGAACAAGCTTCAGGGCGGCTTCGGCGGTTTCCCCGGCCTCTTTTGACGGAGCCGTAATCGAAAAACGGCCGCACCATCTGGTGCGGCCGTTTTTCGGGAAAAGAGAGTCATTTGACTACAAAAATATGGTAGTAATAATCTGCTCCGGCAAAGGAGTAGAGCTTGACGATCATGCAGAGCTGACTGTTGTTATCCACATACAGCTGGCAGTCGGATGAAAAGTTTTCTCTTGCCGTGCTCTTGTTATAGCGGTCCCAATACATCTCGTCCTTTGGGGCTGCGGATAAGGAGTCTTGAAAGTACTGCTGCATCACCTGGACCGCCAGATCCAGGAACTGGTCCTTAGTCAGCCCGAAGCGCTGCAGAAGCTGCTCTTGGGTGACTTCCGTCTTGGTGGAGGCATCGAAGTTGAGGACATAGTAGCTCTCAAAGCCCCAGTTCGTGTCTGTTTCACACACGATCGAGATCAACTGGTCATTGATGGATACGGTGTAATCCACCTGAAAGACGCCCAGACTGGTTCCGTTTTCTATGGCGTCTTTCACATCCTTGACAGCGGGATAGAGCGCGGTAAACACCTCCTGGTTCAGGCGGGTAGCGTCCGAGCCGGAGGCCTGGATGGCCGGGATGCGCAGCAAGTAATCCCAGGTGTTGTTGAATTCGTCGCTGTGGGTCCCCGCTTCATAAAAAGCGTCATAGATGATAACCGGCTCCGGCGTTGCAGCAGGGATGGTGGCCGGAACTGCGGAAGCGGCCGGTCCCGGTTCTGAAGTAGCAGCAGGCGCAGCAGTCTTTCCGCCGAAAGACAAGTGCGGCAGTGCGCACGCGCTGAGCAGAAGGGACATCAGGATGAGACAGCAGAGTACTTTTTTCATGGGTGACCCGCCTTTCGCCTTTTTTTACAGTATAACACGAAAGAACGGACCTAGCAAGCTTGTTTTGTCGTTTTGGAAGGGGAGGCAGCCGCCATGCTCAGAAAAGCCTATCTGGAGATCACAAACGTCTGCAATCTTCACTGCAGCTTTTGCCCCGGTACCCGCAGAGAGCCAAAGTTCCTGACAACGGAGGAGTTTAAGACCCTGGCTTCGAAGCTCCGGGGGCATACGGATTATCTATATTTCCATCTGATGGGGGAGCCGCTTCTGCATCCAAAGCTGCAGGAGCTGCTGGAAATCGCCGCTGCGCTTGAATTTCGGGTGATGATCACAACCAACGGAACGCTGCTGAAGCAGAGAGGGGAGATCCTGCTCTCTTCCCGGGCGCTGCATAAGGTCAATCTGTCCCTCCAATCCTTTGAGGCAAATGAGCAGGGAGAGCTTCACGCGTATCTGGGCGCCTGTACGGATTTCGCGAAGCGGGCAGCGGCGTCCGGGATCCTGTGTGAGTTCCGCTTATGGAATCAGGGCGGCTTGGAAAACCTGAACGGAGAGATCCTGAGTTTTTTGGCGGAAGCTTTCCCACAGCCCTGGGAAAAGAGCCGAAACGGCAGCAGGCTGTCCGAAAAAATCTGGCTGGATCCGGGAGAGCGATTCCACTGGCCGGATCTGGAGCTGGACGAACTGCGCAGCGCTGGCTTCTGCTATGGACTGCGGGATCAGATCGGCGTCCTCTGCGACGGAACTGTGGTTCCCTGCTGCCTGGATCATGAAGGGGACATCCCCCTCGGAAACCTTTTTGCGCAAGAGCTGCAGGAAATCCTGGACGGGCCGCGGGCCAAAGCGATCTATGAGGGCTTTTCCCGGAGAAAGGTATCAGAACCCCTTTGCAGACGCTGCGGTTACGCGGAAAGGTTTTCCAAACGCGGATAACAGTTTAAAGAGAAATCGACAGCGTGAGCTATGCTCCGCTGTCGATTTCTCAGATGCATCAAAGGCCCAGGAAACGACCGATCCGGTCGAAGAAGCTGCCGATGGATTCGATCACTTCTCCCGCCGTGCCGCTGGAACCGCTCTTCTCTGTCCTTGCCGTGGAGAGCTTGTTCAGCGTTCCCTGTACGTATTCCACATTGTAGCGAAGGGTATTCGTATCCAACTGCTCCAGAGAGCGGCAGAGCGCGATCAACTGACTGATCTGCTTCTCGCTGAGCTGGATGCTGTATTCACCGGCGATACTCAGAATGGTCTGACGGATCTGCTCGTCGGTCATCGTCCTGGTCTCGTCCAGCATCAGCTTCAGCTCGTTGACGATGGCGGTGGAATCCATGCTGCCGATTTGACTGGCTAGATCCCCGGTGATCGTAAGCTCCTGGGTGCTGATGAGCTTGGCCAGATCGTCCAGCTTTCTGCCGGTCATATCCTCATATGCCTTGTAAACTCCGGTGAGGGCGGCGGTACCGCTGACGCCGAAGGGGGCGGCGACAATGATCCTTGCGTCTGTGATCCCGACCGTGGCAAGGGCGCTCATATACATCTCCGGCGTGCACCAGGTGATGTTGCTGGTGGTGACGTCCATGCCCGAACCGCTGGGCAGCAGCTCCACGTAGACGCTGGAGATCGCCCGGGATCCGATAAGAGCGGGATCCACATAGCCTTCCAGATACTGCCGCTCCTCCTGATTCGTGACGCGCAGCTCGATCACGCTGCCGCGCCTTACGCCGAAAGCACTGTACACCTGCTCGATCTGCTCCTCGGTCAGATCCGCCGCGATGACGGCCCGGCTTTGGGTGGCCGCATAGGCCGGGACACTGAAGGCGAAGAGCAGTATACCGACGAGAAGGATAGAGACGAATTTTTTCATAGTATTTCCTTTCCTCTGAAACGGATTTGTTCCGTGATAATCCTTTCCGGTCGGGCACAGGATATCATGCGGGCTTTGAAAAAGATAGTCCATTTTGTGAATATTAAGAAAGCTTATGATTTGGGAAGAAGCGCATGACACGACGCATTGAACACGTCCGTTCTAGTCTTCGCCGGAGCTCTTGACTTCAGTGAGGAAGCTGATATACTGATTGCAGTTCGTGGATCGGAGGCCGCTATGAGGTTTTTGAAACTGTTCCTGTTGTCCCTTCTCCATCTGGTCTGCACTTTGCTGGTCCAGTTTCTTCTGTTTCAGCTGCTGCAAAAAAATGAATCCAGCTTCTGGGTTAGATTTCTTTCTCTCCTGCCGGGGATCCTGGTCTGCTTTGCCGACCTGATCATTTCCTGTCTGCTGCTGAAGAGAAGTCACATTGGCAGGACGCCGTTTATTCTTCTGCAATTCTGGGACATCCTTCTGATCTGCCCGTTGCTTGTGATCGCCTTTTTTGGCTTGTTTTCCGAGGGGGGCGGTTTTTTCTTCAGCGTTGCCGCCATGGTTTTGGATCTGCTTTTGATCATAGAACGATCCACGAGCTTCGTGCTGTTTGATCCTCAGCGAAGCAGACCGGACGGATCTTGTTGATCTGCCGAAGGCTTCTATTTCGTTTGCAGAAATTTCATGAATCCTCTCTTGTCCCGGGGAAAAGAATGGTGTAAAATAAACTGATAAATGTTCTGCGTTCTGCGAGGCGATCATGAAAGCTCTTTCTGCGATCCTGGATCTGCTTTTCCCTCCGCGCTGTACCTTTTGTCACCGACTGACCCAGAAGGGAGCCGCCGTATGTCCCCGCTGCCAGGAAAAGCTGCCATATACCGGGAGCGCCTCCAGGCAGAGCTTCCCGCATGTGGACGGCTGCTGCTCTCCGCTGTATTATGTCGGTACGGTCCGTGAATCTCTGCTTCGCTACAAGTTCGGAGGACTCAGACATTATGCGGGAGTTTATGGGGAATTGCTGGCGAAATGTATTGACGAAAACGCATTTTCCTGCGATAGTATCACTTGGGTGCCTTTGAGCCGCCGGAGACTTCGCAGACGCGGCTACGATCAGGCGCGGCTTCTGGCCGAGGAGACTGCGAAGCGCCTGGGACTTCCCTGTAAGCGCCTGCTGAGGAAGAAGAAAAACAATCCTGCCCAATCCGGCACGGGGAACGCCGAGAAACGCCGCCGCAACGTGAAGGGCGTGTATGAGACCGTGAAGGGTGCCGAAATCACCGGAAAGCGAATCCTTCTGGTGGATGATATCGTTACGACCGGCGCGACCCTCAGCGAGTGCGCTTCCGTTTTGAAAGCCGCCGGGGCAAAGGCTGTTTTCGCCTGCACGCTTGCCAGGCGGAAAGACTGATTTGCGAATTTGCCGCTAAACACGGTATTTCTTTCCCCGTTTGAATTTGAGTTAATTACAGAGGAGACGCTGTATGGTTATATTTGAAAGAGATATTGCCGTTGACCTTGGCACTTCCACTACGCTGCTTTTTGAGCAGGGGAAGGGCGTTGTCGCTCGTGAGCCGACTGTTGTGGCCATCGACCGCGTGAGCAGTAAGATTTCCAAGGTCGGACAGGACGCCCAGAAGATGCTGGGCCGCACCCCGGCCAACATTGTCGCCATCCACCCCGTAAGCGCCGGTGTGATCTCCGACTATGAGATGGCGGCCCAAATGCTGCGGGAGCTGGTGAGCCGCATCACCTCCTTCAGCCTTTTCAAGCCCTGCATGCTGGCCTGCGTCCCCAGCTCCATCACCGGCGTGGAGGAGCGCGCCATGATCGACGCCGCCATCGAGGCCGGAGCCAGAAAGGTCTATCTGCTGGAGACCGCCGTGGCCACCGCTTTGGGCGCCGGCGTGGATATCTCCCGCCCGGATGGGCATATGATCATCGACGTCGGCGGCGGCACCACCGAGATCGCCATCATCTCCGCCGGCGGCGTTGTGGAATGCGAGTCCATCAAGGTCGCTGGCGCCAGCTTTGACGACGCCATCGTCAAGTATATCCGCAGAAAGTACAACATGCTTATCAGCCTCAGCGCCGCGGAGGAGATCAAGCGCAGTATCGGCTGCGTCATGCAGCGTCCGGACATGGGCGTGGAGGAGGTCAAGGGCAGAAACCTTGCCAACGGCCTGCCGAAGACCGTGAATATCAACGCCAATGAGTTGATTGAGGCTTTCGTCGATCCCATGAATCATATCCTGGAGGCCATCCACAGCGTTCTCGAGCGTACGCCGCCCTCTCTGGTCGGCGATCTGGACACCAACGGTATCATTATGTCAGGCGGCGGCAGCCTGATCTATGGCATGGACCGCCTGATCGAACGCAGTACCGGTATCCGCACCTCCGTTGTGGATGATCCGGTCTCCTGTGCCGCCTACGGCGCCGGAAAAATGCTCAAGCATCTCGAGGATATGCCCGACGGCATGCGCAATTTCTTCCGTATGCGCCAGCTGAAGGGCTGAGAGGAGGATCGGAGCGATGAGGAACAGTCTGGAAACGATCCTGCGTCTGCGCGGCAGTGGACGCAGACCGTTTTGCTCTGCGGTCGTTCTGGCTGCCGGCGGTTCTGTTCGCATGGGAAGCGACAAAATCCTGGCCCGTCTGGGCGAGATCCCGGTTCTGGCCCGTACCCTCCGCCCCTTCCAGAACAGCGAGTGTATCGACGAGATCGTTGTCGTGACCAGCGCAGAAAAGCTGCAGGAGGTCACGGAGCTTTGCAGAGAATACAATATCGGGAAGGTCAGCAAGGTCGTTACCGGAGGAAAGACCAGAGCGGAATCTGCCCTCACCGGCGTTTCGGAAGTGAACTCCAAGGCCGAGCTCATCGCTGTTCATGACGGAGCGCGGCCCCTTGTCACCGAGGATCTGATCCGCCGTACGGTGCAGGCCGCGGCTGAATACCGCGCAGTTGTTCCGGCGATCCGCAGTACGGACACGCTGAAAACGGCCGGTGCGGATATGGCCATCGTCGGCACGGTCGATCGGGAGACGACCTGGCGGATCCAGACGCCGCAGGTGTTTCAGGCGATCCTTATCAAGGGTGCCCTGACCAAGGCCATGAAGCAGGGCCTTCCCCTCACGGACGACAGCTCCGCCATGGACGTGATCGGCGTAAAGACCTATATCGTCGAAGGCGATGAGGAAAATATCAAGCTGACGAAACCCCTGGATCTGCTCCTTGCTGCGGCTATCCTGCGGGATCGGAGGGAACGGGATGAGAATCGGCCAGGGTTATGACGTACACCGCCTGGTGGAGGGCAGAAAGCTGATCCTCGGCGGCGTGGAGATCCCCTTTGAAAAAGGTCTTTTGGGACATTCGGACGCTGACGTGCTGGTTCACGCTCTGATGGACGCGCTGCTTGGCGCTGCCGCTCTCGGCGATATCGGGAAGCTCTTTCCTGACAAGGATCCGCGCTACGAGGGTGCGGACAGCGTCGGCCTTCTGCGGCAGGTCGCAGCTCTCCTGGCTTCCAGAGGCTACAGGATCGGCAACTGCGACTGTACTGTGATCGCGCAGAGACCAAAGCTTGCTCCCTTTATCCCCGCCATGCGGGAGAGGATCGCCCAGGCGCTGGCCTTGGATCCGGATCTGGTCAGCGTCAAAGCTACCACCGAGGAAGGTCTTGGTTTTTCCGGAGAAGGCCTTGGGATCGCCGCACAGGCAGTCGCTTTGCTGCTGGAAGCAAAGGACTGAACAATCACCACTGACATATTCCGGCATAGGATGGAATGCATCCTGTGCTGTAAAACGGACTCTGCCGGGAGGCAGGGTCCGTTTTCCTGTGAATCTGACAGAGGGGATATGCTATGACACAATACTGGATCAGTTTTCGGTCTCTGACCTATGCCCAGAGAGCGGCCGCGCAGCTCGAGCGCAAGGGCGTCACCGCAACGATCGTCCGGCTCCCGCAGCAGCTCAGCAAGCGTGGCTGTGGCTACGCTGTCATCGTCCGGGGCCGCCTGCGCCAGGCAGCCGACTTCCTGGGCGAGGCGAGAATCACCTGGAGTCAAGTGTTTCAGCGCTTGGAGAGCGGAGAATTCCAGGAGGTGGAGCTGTGATATATCTGGATCATGCAGCGACGTCACTGCTCAAGCCTGTCGCGGTGGAGAAAGCTGTGGCCAAGGCTCTCCGAACGCTGGCCAGCCCAGGCAGGGGAGGGCATCCGCCGGCAATGCTGGCAGCCGAAACGGTTTTCCGCTGCAGAGAAGCGGCAGCGGAGCTTTTCCATGCGAAAGAGCCAGAGCAGGTGGTTTTCACCATGAACGCGACCCATGGTCTGAATATTGCCATTCACAGTCTGGTCCGAGAAGGCAGCCGAGTCCTGATCTCAGGCTTCGAACACAATGCGGTGACACGTCCGCTGCACGCTTTGAAGGCGCGGGTGGAGGTCGCCGGGAGAAAGCTGTTCGACCCGGAGGACACTTATCTCTGCTTTGCTCGGCGGATCCGGGACTGCGACGCGGCTGTATGCACGGCGGTATCCAATGTGTTCGGGTACAGACTGCCCATCGAGGACATTGCGGCACTTTGCACAAGAGAAGGTGTGCCGCTAATCATTGACGCTTCTCAGGCGGCAGGCGTGATCGCGCTGGATTTTCAGGACTTGGGCGCGGCGTTCATGGCGATGCCGGGACACAAGGGACTGCTCGGGCCACAGGGAACGGGGATCCTGCTCTGCTCTTCGGAAGCGGCGCCGCTGCTTTTTGGCGGTTCCGGCTCCGAGAGCCGGGAGCAGGAGATGCCTCCTTATCTCCCGGACCGGCTGGAAGCCGGAACGCAGAATGTCTGCGGGATCGCCGGTCTCCTGGCAGGGATCGAATATGTTCGGGCAAGAGGAACGGAAGAGATTCTCCGCCACGAGAGAGCTCTGCTGCGCCAGAGCGCTGCGATCCTTCGCGGGGCTGACTGTGAGCTTTTCACGGAGGAAGGACGGAATCAGACCGGCGTTTTATCTCTGCGCAGTCCGCGCATGGATTGCGAGCTCCTGGCCGCTCAGCTTGGCGAGCGGGGGATCTGTGTGCGCAGCGGGCTTCATTGCGCCCCGCTTGCCCACGAGAGCGCTGGAACGTTGGAAACCGGTACGCTGCGGCTGAGCTTTTCTCCCTTGCTGGACCCGGGCTCGGTCAGCAAAGCCTGTATGATCCTTCGAGAGCTGATTTGAGGTGATTTCTTAAGACAATTTCATTTTTATCTGCTTTGCACAGGTTGCCTTTTCGGGGAAAATGAGATATAATACCACAATAAATAAAGTGGAGTGGTATGCGGTGCAGAGCCACGGACAGAATACAGGAAGAGGATTAGCCTATGGAAGCGATAAAAGACGTTTTTTCAACGGCCATAAGCAGCATCAAGATGATGGGTTTTACGGACATTCTGGACGTGCTCATTGTCTCTTATCTGATTTATAAAGTGATTCTGTTTGTACGCAGAACCAATTCCTACAATCTTGCAAAAGGTGTGCTCCTTGTTCTGATCGCTCTGGGCCTGTCCTATTTCTTCCAGCTGACGATGATTTATTATCTGCTTCGCCGCACGGTGGAATTGGGCCTGATCGCGCTTTTGATCCTGTTCCAGCCGGAACTTCGACGGCTGCTGGAGCGAATGGGACGTGGCTTCGGCTCCAGCAGGACCCTCACAACGCCTGTACTGGAGGACGCCATCGCGCAGACCGTTCTTGCCTGCACGGAGATGTCTGATTCCCACACCGGCGCGCTGATTATTTTTGAACGCAGAGAAAAGATCAGCAGCATCATGACCTCCGGCACGGTGATCAATGCCGACGTGTCTGCGGAGCTGCTCAAGAATCTGTTTTATAACAAAGCGCCTCTCCATGACGGAGCGGTCGTGATCCGAGAGGGAAGGATAGAAGCGGCCGGCTGCGTTCTCCCGCTTACGCAGAGTACGAATCTGAGCAAGGAGCTGGGCATGCGCCACCGGGCAGGCATCGGCCTGAGCGAGCAGTCCGATTCTGTGGTGGTCATCGTTTCCGAGGAAACCGGCTCCATCTCCGTAGCTGTTGAGGGGATGCTGAAGCGGCATCTGAACGGGAGCACGCTGGAAAAGCTTCTGCACAGCGAGCTGATTCGGGAAGAAGAAAAGCTCTCCATGCCGAAGAAGCTCATCAAGAATGTCAAGGCCTTGGTCGGAGGAAAGAAACATGAAGAAAAAGACTAGTTTTCTTTCAAATAAATTGCTGCTGTTTTCGCTTTCCCTCCTGATCTCGCTTTCGATCTGGATCTATATCACCTCCGTGATAACCGTGGAATCTACGAAAACCTTTACCAATGTCCCCGTTGAGCTTATCGGTGAGGATACGATCCAGCGCATGTATGACCTGGTCATTACCGACCTGGACACGACCACGGTTTCGTTTGAGATCACCGGCCCCAAGAGAATCGTGAACTCCATGGATGCGGAAGATCTTGTGGCGCAGGTGGATGTTGGAAAACTGTCTCGTCCGGGTATTACGACCTTGAATTATACGATCGTCTATCCCTCCGGGGTCGATCGCCGCGATCTCACAGTGGGGGCGAAGTCCCGCGACTCCATTACCTTTATCGTCTCCAAGATCGTGAGCAAGTCCATCCAGGTGACGGGCGGGTTTGCCGGCAATGTTTCGGAAGGCTATGTTCAGGGCACGCCTACATTTGAGCCTTCGACCATCACCATCAGCGGTCCGGATGTGTATGTGCAGGAAGTGGACCACGCATATGTCACCTTTGGCAAGGAGCAGACTTTGGAGAGCACCTATTCTCTCGATACCGGCTTTACGCTTATGGATAGTGAGGACAAGCCCTGTGCCACCGACTATATTACCTGTTCTCATGATACGATCCGCGCAACCCTGCCGGTCAGTGTCATAAGAGAACTCGCGATCCATGTGAGGACCTCTGATTTTAGCGCCGGCGCAACACCGGATAACACGAAGATCACCTATGAACCGGAAACCATCAGGATCGCAGGTGATTCGGCGGCGCTGGCAGAGATCAGCAACATGATCGAGTTGAATGATATCATCGATCTTACTTCTTTTGCCAGCAAATACACGGCTACATATCCCATCCCGCTTCCGAACGACCTCAAGAACCTTTCAGGTGCGACAGAAGCGACTGTGACCATTGAGATCACCGGTCTGGAGACAAGAGTATTTGACGTCGACAAAAATGACGTTCAGTTCCATTGGATCGGGCTTCCCGAGAACATGGATGTAGACATTTTGTCGGATATGATAAAAATCTGCCTGCGCGGAGAGAAGACGTATCTTGACGCAGTCACACCCCAGGACATTGTCATCGAGGCGGATCTGAGCTCGTTGATCGAAAACGCTGCAGGCGGCTATCAGACTGTCGTTGTCAGCGTAACGGTCCCTTCGATCCCCGAAGTCGGGGCTATACGGGATCAGGGGGAACCGGAATATGAGCTTGTCTTCCGCCTGGTCGAGAAGAAAGTGGAAGAAACCGCATGACCCAGGATGCTGTTGTTACGAAGCTGCTGCCTGACGGGATGGCAGAAGTTGCGGTGACGCGGGGGACAGCCTGCGGCGGAAACTGCGGGAGCTGTGAGAGCTGTATGTTTCAGTCGGAGCTGCGAGTCACGGCTCGCAATCAGATCCAAGCCAGGCCCGGGCAGAAGGTCACCATCGAGAGCAAGAGTTCCCGAATTTTCGGCGCAGCTGTGCTGGTCTATGTGATGCCGCTGCTGTTTTTCCTGGCAGGTTACGCGCTTGCGGCAGCCTGGGGAGCCGCAGAAGGGATCCGGATCCTCGTCAGCTTTGCAGCGCTTCTGATCAGTGCCGTCATTCTGGTGCTTTCCCAGCGTTTGAACAAGAATAAAAAAGCCATCACCTTTGATATTATTGCGTGATCGGACGGAGGATGTATGATCAAGAGTATGACAGGCTACGGCAGCGCCAAGGGCGTTGTGGACGGCCTGGAGATCAGCGTAGAGCTGAAAAGTGTCAATAACAGGTATCTTGACACCTCAGTGCGACTTCCCCGCAGCTTTCTCTTCGCGGAGGACCTGGTGAAATCCCTGGTCCAAAAGCATATCAGTCGGGGAAAGGTAGACGTTTTTGTCAATGTGGACGCCTCCCAGGCAGTGGATATGACCGTCCGTGTCAACGAAGGGCTGTTAAAGGCCTATCTGGAAGCCATTGACCACATTGCAGAGGAATACCAGCTTCAAAAGGACTTGACAGCCATGAGCGTCAGCCGCATCCCGGACGTGCTCTCGGTGGAAAAGAAAGATTTGGATGCTGAGGCTATCAGTGCCGGCATGGGCGTCATCGTGGACCAGGCTTTGGCTGATTTTGACGCCATGCGCCTGCGGGAGGGCGAAAAGCTTCGGGACGATGTTCTTTCCCGCCTGCAGACCATTTCCTCTCTCGTCGAATTTGTCGAGAGAAAAGCTCCTGAGACCGTTGCGGAATATCGCTGCCGTCTGGAGCAGAAGATGGCAGAGGTCCTTGACACCAGTGGGATCGATGAAAACCGGATCCTGGCGGAAGCGGCCATATTTGCCGACCATATCGCAGTGGACGAGGAAACGGTCCGGCTGCGCAGTCACATGGCCCAGCTGGAGACGATGATCCGGGGCAATTCTCCTACCGGGCGCAAAATCGACTTTCTCATCCAGGAATTCAACCGTGAGGCCAACACAATCGGTTCAAAGTGTCAGAATTCCGACATCGCTCATGTGGTGGTTGATCTGAAATCCGAGATCGAAAAGATCCGGGAGCAGATCCAGAATATCGAATAGGAGCCGACTGTGAAGCTTATTGGAATCGGTTTTGGAAATCTTGTCGCCGCGGAAAGGATCATCTCCATCGTGAGTCCCGAATCCGCGCCGATCAAACGGATGATCCAGGAGGTCCGGGAACGGGGCGATCTCATCGATGCCTCTTTCGGACGCTCTACCCGCTCAGTCTTGATCATGGACAGCGGAAATGTGATCCTTTCTGCGCTGACGCCTGAAAACCTGGCCGCACGCATCGAAGGACCCGCACAAGAGGAGGGTGAAACGAACAATGGCTGAAAAAGGCAAGCTCATCGTCATCTCCGGTCCGTCCGGAGCAGGCAAAAGCACTGTGGTGAACAGAGCCATCCAAGGCAGGACCGATATGTGCTTCTCAACCTCGGTCACTACCAGATCCCCTCGTCCGGGCGAAGTGGACGGGAAAGACTATTTCTTTATCGATCAGGAGCACTTTCAGCAGATGGTTGAGAGAGGGGAGCTACTGGAGCACGCCAGCTATGTGGCCCACTCCTACGGTACGCCCAGGGCTTTCGTCGAAAAACAGATGGACGACGGCTACAACGTGATCCTGGACATTGAGGTCCAGGGCGCCCGGCAGGTGAAGGAAAAGATGCCGGAGGCTGTGCTGATATTCATTCTCCCACCCTCTATGGAGGAGCTGCGGCGCCGCCTGGAAAGCCGCGGCACGGACAGCGGCGATGTGATTGAGGCCAGGCTCCTCCGCGCAAAAGAAGAGTTGAAAGAGGCTTCAATCTACGACTATATCATCGTCAATGACAAGATCGACGATGCTGCGGCGGATTTTGCCGCCATCCTGAAGGCTGAGCACTGCAGGTTCGCCCATCGAAAGCACCTGCTGGAAACTTTTTGAAATAAACTAGCCGCTCTGCGGCAGAATAGAGGTAATTGATCATGATGCTTTATCCCCCCGTAGCCGAATTGGTGGACAAGATCGGCAGCCGCTACCAGTTGGTCAATCTGGTGGCCAGGAGAGCCCGCGCGATTTCTGCGGAGGCGGAGGAGGAACAGATCTCCCTGGAGAGAAAACCTGTTTCTTCTGCCATCGACGAGGTCTATACAGGAAAGCTCTCCATCGCGAAGAAGGCCTGAGGCCTATACAGCCAGATCGAAAGGGCGGTGATCCGATTTGCCGGTTCTCATAGCGAAAATTGCGGTGTCAGCGGCAACCTTCTGGATCGACCGTCCCTACGATTATCTGGTACCGGAGGAGTTTTGCGGCGCAATTCAGCCGGGCATGCGTGTACTGGTGCCCTTTTCCAGGGCCAACCGTCAGACGGAAGGGATCGTACTCGCCGTTTCCGACGGGAGTAAGCTTGCCAACCTGAAGCCTGTTTTATCTCTTCTTGATGAGAAACCCGTCATGACAGAGGAGCAGCTTCATCTGGCGCTGTTCATGCGGGAACGCTTTTTCTGCACGGTTTACGAGGCGGTAAAGGCTATCCTGCCGGCAGGACTCTGGTTTCATGCCGACGGCTCTCGCCGCGTCAATGACAAAACGGTGGAGATGGCGCGTCTTGCCATTCCGGTTGAGGATGCGGCCGACGCAGCTGACCGGATCCGCCGCCGCTCGCCGCTGCAGGCCAGTCTTCTGGACATGCTCTGCAGCTTCGAGGCCCTGCCCTCGAAGGAGCTTCTGCTTCACTGCGGCGCTTCCCGACAATCGTTGAAGGCTCTCTGCTCCAAGGAGTTGGTATCGCTCTATCAGCGGGAAGTGTTCCGCAGGCCGGAGCTGCCGCCGGATGAGCTGAGTCCTTTGCCGGTCCTGAACGACGAGCAGGAGAGCACGTTTCAAGGAATCTCCCAACTCGCTCTCAGCGGGAAGGCCGGCTGTGCTCTGCTGCAGGGCGTGACCGGCAGCGGCAAGACCAGCGTTTACATCCATCTGATCCGTCAGCAGCTTGATCGGGGAAAGAGCGCGATCCTGCTTGTTCCGGAAATCGCCCTTACGCCTCAGATGCTGAAGACCTTCTCCAGCCATTTCGGGGACGAGGTCGCGGTGCTGCACAGCTCTCTGTCTGTTGGTGAGCGCTACGACGAGTGGAAGCGCATCAAGACCGGGCGGGCCCATCTTGTGATCGGCACCAGAAGTGCGGTTTTTGCACCTGCTGAAAATCTGGGGATCCTGATCATCGACGAGGAGCAGGAGGAGACTTACCGCTCCGAGAACGCCCCCCGTTACCATGCCCGGGATATCGCCAAATATCGCTGCAGCAAATCCGGATGCCTGCTTCTGCTTGGCTCCGCCACACCGGAGCTTGTGAGCCGGTATCAGGCCCAGATGGGACGCTATGCCTATTTCCGCCTGAATAAACGCTTTAACGAGCAGGCGCTGCCCCAGGTCCGTATCGTGGATATGAAGCGCGAGCTTCGCCAGGGAAACGGCGGCTGTATCAGCTCGATCCTGGCTGAAGAGCTGCAGAAGAATCTTGACGCCGGCGAGCAGAGCATCCTGTTTCTGAATCGCCGGGGCGCCAATAAGCTCATCAGCTGCGGCGACTGCGGGTATACCTACAAGTGCCCTCGCTGCAGTGTGTCCCTGACCTATCACAGCGTCAACCGGCGGCTCCTGTGCCATTACTGCGGTTTCTCCCGTCGGGTGGACGAGAGCTGCCCTTCCTGCGGCGGACGGCTCAAATACGTCGGCGCCGGCACACAGCTGGTGGTGGAAGAGCTGCAGGGCCTTTTTCCGGATCGGGAGATCCTGCGGATGGATACCGATTCTGTGGCTCCTGTAGGCTCTCACGAGGAATTATTCGATCGTTTCCGCAAGGACAATATCCCTTTCCTTGTGGGCACCCAGATGGTCACCAAGGGCTTGAATTTTGAAAATGTCACTTTGGTCGGTGTCCTTTCTGCGGACCAGAGCCTATATGCTGGCGATTATCGGGCAGGTGAGAGGACCTTCTCCCTGATCACACAGGTGATCGGACGCAGCGGTCGTGGGAGCAAGGAGGGCCGGGCCGTGATCCAGACCTTTACTCCCGAGAATGAGACGATCCGGCAGGCGGCCATGCAGGACTACGAGGCCTTCTATCAGTCCGAGCTCTCCCTGAGACGGCTGCAGAACACGCCGCCCTTTACGGATCTGCTGGCCATGACCTTCTCCGGAACGGAGGAGGAGCTGGTGGTCCAGGCCGGGCGCTTTGCCCGGGATCGACTGGAACAGCTTATTGGCTTGCGGCAGGCGCAGTTTCTCGGCCCCACGCCCATGAACGTGGTAAAAGTCAACAATCGATACCGTTATCGCGTACATATCAGCTGTCATGCGGGAACGGCCGTGCGGGCCTATCTCGCCCAGGTCGTGATCGAATGCAGCACGGATAAGCGTTTTCGGGGCGTTTCTGTTTTCGCGGAAAACGACCCGGTCAATTCTTGAAGAGAACTTGCCGAATCGGCAGAACGGAGAGAAAAATGGCACTTCGCAATATCCTTACAAAAGAGCAGCCGGGCTTATACAAGGTTTGCCGCCCGGTGAAGGATTTCAATTCCCGTTTGCATCAATTGCTTGATGATATGGCCGAAACCCTGGAGCAGGCCAACGGTGTGGGACTTGCAGCGCCTCAGGTCGGCGTTTTGCGGCGTGCTGTCCTGGTCATCGAGACCAATGTGCCTGAGGGCGAGCCGGAAAAGCTTTTGGAGCTCATCAACCCCGAAATCATAGAGAGCTCCGGCGAGCAGAACGGCCCGGAGGGCTGCCTGAGCGTTCCCGGAGAATATGGGATGGTAAAGCGGCCTATGAACGTGAAGGTCCGTGCCCAGGACCGCTTCGGCAACTGGTTCGAAGCGGAGGGCACCGGCCTCACCGCTCGCTGCTTCTGCCATGAGATCGACCACCTGGATGGTATCGTCTTTACCTCCAAGTGCGAGCGGATGCTCACGGAGGAGGAGCTTCAGGGCTCTGACGACGAGGGAGAAGAGGAGTAAAATGCGGATCGTCTTTATGGGCACGCCGGATTTCGCCTCAGCCTCTCTGCAGAGGCTGCTGGAAGAGGGCTTCGATGTCGTCGGCGTGTTTACCCAGCCGGACAAGCCCAAGGGCAGGGGCATGGGGCTTGCGCTTTCTCCTGTGAAGGAGTTGGCTCTCCAGGCGGGTCTTCCGGTCTTTCAGCCTGAAAAAATGCGGGACGGGTCTGCGCTTTCTATCCTGCGAGAGCTGAGACCGGATATTCTGGTGGTCGTTGCCTACGGCCGGATTTTACCGGATGATATCCTGGCTCTGCCGCCTTATGGGGCTATCAATGTTCACGGCTCTCTCTTGCCTCGATATCGTGGTGCTGCGCCCATTCAATGGGCGGTGCTGAACGGGGACAAGATCACCGGCGTCAGCACCATGTACCTGGCGCATGATATGGACGCCGGGGACGTCATCTATACCGCGGAAACCGAGATCGGAGAGTTTGAAACCTCCGGGGAGCTTTTTGACAGGCTGAAGGAGATGGGGGCAGAGCTGCTGGTGAAGACCCTGCGGGATCTGGAAGTCGGTGCGGCGCCAAGAATCCCCCAGGATCCCAGTCAGGCCAGCTATGTTAAAATGCTTGACAAATCTCTTTGCCCCATTAACTGGGAACAGACGCCTCGTCAAATCGTCAAACAGATCTGTGGGCTGCAGCCCTGGCCTGTGGCCACCATGGAGCTGCAGGGGACGGTATATAAGGTGTTCTCTGCGGCGTATACGGATACAAAAACCGGGAAAACTCCCGGCAGCCTGGTTTCCACAGGACCCGAGGGGATCGAAATCGCCTGCGGCGGCGGCGAGACCCTGCGCATCACAGAATTACAGGCCCCGGGCAAAAAACGTATGAAAGCGGCGGACTTCCTGCGGGGGCATCCGCTGAACGCCTGAAGATGAAAAAGAACGCGAGAAGCGCCGCCTTTGCGGCTCTGGAACGTTGTGAGAAGGATAAGGCCTGGTCGGCAGCCGCCCTTGACGCTGCGATCCGGGAAAACGAGCTTTCTGACCGGGATGCAGCTCTGGCTTCCAGGCTCTGTCTTGGCGTCCTGCAGAACGGCGCATTTTTGGATCACTATATCGATCGCTTTTCCAGGGGAAGGCTGGAGCCCGGAGTCCGGCTGATCCTTCGCCTCGGCGCGTATCAGCTGCTGTTTCTGGATAAGGTCCCGGTCCATGCCGCCGTCAGCGAGACGGTGGAGCTCTGCCGGGATGGGCAGTTCGCTCGGGCTGCGTCTCTCGTGAACGCGGTCCTCAGACGGATCGCTGAGATCAAGGACGATCCGCCAGACGTAGCGGGAAAGGGGACCGCCGCCTACCTGGCCACCCGATGGAGCCATCCGCTGTGGCTTGCGGAGAGACTCATTGCGGAAAAGGGCTATCATTTCACCGAGGCCTTCTTTCGGGAGAACAATGAAGCTGCGCCGCTCTGCATTCAGGTGAACCGTCTGCGCGTCAGCGAAGGGGACTATCTGCGTGCTTTGGAGCGGAACGGTTTGAAGGTTAAAAGCTTTCCGGAGCTGCCAGGCTGCTTCGAGCTGGAGGGCGGGAAGGTGACGGATCTCCCAGGCTTTGAAGAAGGCCTGTTTTATGTGCAGGATCGAGCTGCCCGGACGGCGGTTCAAATCGCCGGCGCCCGATCGGGAATGAGGATCCTGGACGTCTGCGCAGCCCCGGGAGGCAAGAGCTTTGCAGCTGCTCTCGACGCAAAAGCCGACTGTCGCCTGATCAGCTGTGATCTCCTTGAAAAAAAGCTGCGTCTGGTCCGAAACGGCGCTGAACGTCTCGGCCTGTCGGCGTGCATCGAGACCATCCCAGCTGACGCCCGGCAGTATCGAGCGGAGTGGGAGAAGGCCTTTGACCTGGTTTTGGCAGACGTTCCCTGCTCGGGTCTCGGAGTCATCCGCAAGCGTCCGGAGATCCGGCAAAAGCAGGCCTCGGAACTGACTGAGCTTCCCAAGATCCAGGCGGCTGTTCTGGAGAATGTATCCCGCTATGTGAAGCCAGGCGGCTTGCTGCTCTATTCCACCTGCACCGTTCTCCGGGAGGAGAATCGGGATCAGATCGAGGAGTTTCTCGCCAGGCATCCTGAATTTCAGGCGGAGGATTTCTCTTGCGGCGCTGTTTGTTCGACCGGCGGCTGCTATGAATTCTGGCCCCAGACTGACGGGACGGACGGCTTTTTTGCCGCAAAGCTGAGAAGGAAAGCGGAATGAAAAAGGACATTCTCTCTCTATTGCCAAATGAACTGGAAGAGGAACTGCAGGCGCTGCATGAGCCGAGGTTCCGCGCCAAGCAAATCTTTTCCTGGCTTCATCGGGGCATTCGGGATTTTGAATTGATGAGCAATCTGCCCAAAGCACTGCGGGAAAAGCTGAAGGAAAATTACGTCCTTTATCAGCCAAAGGTGCTGCGGAAACAGGTTTCTCAGCTTGACGGAACCATCAAGTACCTTTGGGAGTTGGCTGACGGCAATGCTGTGGAGACAGTGGTCATGCAATACAAGCACGGCAATACCGTCTGCGTCTCCTCCCAGGTAGGCTGCAGGCAAGGCTGCGCTTTCTGCGCCTCCACCATCGGCGGCCTGGTTCGCTGCCTGGAGCCCTCGGAGATCCTGGATGAAGTATTGTTTTCTCAGATGGATTCCGGCCTTTCGATCTCCAATATCGTGCTCATGGGCATCGGCGAGCCGCTGGACAATTTCGATAATGTGATGCGCTTTCTGGAGCTTGTGAATCATCCGGAGGGCATGAACATCGGAATGCGCCACATTTCGCTGTCCACCTGCGGCCTGATCGAGCGCTTTGATGATCTGGCGGACAGGGATCTGCAGTTGACGCTGTCGGTATCTCTCCACGCGCCTGACGATGAGACCCGCTCCAAGCTCATGCCGGCCAATCGGGGCAGGGGAGTGGAAAAGCTCATGGACGCCTGCCGCCGCTATTATGAGAAGACCGGCCGAAGGATCTCCTTTGAATACGCCATGATCGACGGGATCAACGACACCGAGCATCATGCCAGGCTCCTGGCCAAGGAGGCAAAGAGCCTGGCCGCCCATGTGAATCTGATCCCCCTGAATCATGTGGAGGAGCGGCAGTTCCGCCCGTCTACATCCGGGCATATGAAGGCTTTTATCAAGATCCTGGAGGACCAGGGGGTAAATGTTACGGTGCGCAGAAGACTGGGAAGCGATGTGGATGCTTCCTGCGGCCAGCTGCGCAGAAAGATACAGAAGCAACAGCGGAGTACAGAACCGGAAACGGCAGAGTGAGGCTATGATGAAAAGTTTTGGTCTTACAGACAAGGGAAAAGTCAGAGCGGAAAACCAGGACAGTTTTCTGCTGGAGCTTTGTCCGGAGAAGGATTGCCTGATCGCCGTCCTGTGTGACGGGATGGGCGGAGCCCGCGCCGGAGGCGTGGCCAGCGCGCTCTGTATCAAGACCTTTGCAGGCAGCGTGTTTGAAAAGCTTGTTTCCAGCAGGACGATCGCAACGGATTATCGCCAGATCCTGCAGTCTGCCTGCAGCGAGACCAATGAGGCTGTTTTTACATGTGCCAACAGCAGCGAAGACTATTCCGGCATGGGCACTACCCTGGTCGGTGGAGTGATCAAACGCAACGGAAGTGGGTATATTATTAACGTCGGCGACAGCCGCGCTTATCTGCTGCAGCCCGGAAAGAACAAAATCCGCCAGATCACTAGAGATCACTCCCTGGTCGAGGAGCTGGTCCGTTTCGGCGCCATCACCAGGGAGCAGGCCAGGGAACACCCTCAGCGCAACGTGATCACGAGAGCACTGGGTACAGAGCCGAAGATGGATTCTGATTATTTCAGCTTCCGCTTATCTTCCGGAGACCTGCTTCTGCTCTGCTCCGATGGTCTGAGCAATCTGCTCACGGATGATGAAATCCTGGAGCAGGCCATTGCTTACCCGGAACCGGAAGCGCTCTGCCGCCGTCTGATGGACATGGCGCTGGATAACGGTGCGCATGACAACGTGACGGTCGTCGTTGTCGCCAGATGACCCCTGTGAGGTAAAACATATGGAAATCAAGCAAAACCCGAATACCCTCGTGCTGGAAGGCCGTTACGAGCTGACGGATATCATCGGCGAGGGAGGGATGGCGGTCGTATACAAGGCGCTGGACCGGCGCTTGAACCGCTATGTGGCTGTGAAGATCATGCGGCCGGAAATGGCGCAGCAGCCGGAGTTCCGCCAGCGCTTTTTTGCGGAGTCCCAGGCTGTTGCCATGCTGTCCAGCCCCAATATCGTCGCAGTTTACGACGTCAGTCACAGCACGGAAATCGAATATATCGTCATGGAACTGGTGGACGGCATTACGCTCAAGCAGTATATGGAGCGCAAAGGCCCTATTCCCTGGCGAGAGGCGGTCTATTTCGCCAAGCAGATCGCCAGAGCGCTTGCCCATGCGCATGCAAGAGGGGTCGTGCATCGGGATATCAAGCCCCAGAATATGCTTCTTCTGCGGGACGGTACCCTGAAGGTCGGCGATTTCGGCATTGCCGCGCTGGAAAACGAGATGCGCGAGGAGCGGGGCACCGCAGTGGGTTCTATCCACTATATCGCTCCGGAGCAGATCCGCGGCGAAAGCCCTGACGGCCGCAGCGATCTCTATTCCCTGGGCGTTGTGATGTATGAAATGCTCACCGGGCGTAAACCCTACACCGGGGACACGGTGGGGGAGATCGCAGTGAAGCACATGAATACCAGCGCAGTGCCGCCTTCCAGGCTGGTCCCCGATCTTCCGCCGGAGTTGGAGCATATCACGCTCAAGGCGATGAACGCCAACATTTTTGAACGCTATCAGAATGCGGAGGAACTGATCAAGGATCTGGATCGTTTCACGCTGACCCAGACGCAACAGGAGGATGAGGCGGAGGCCGGTTCCCTGGAGCTTCCGCCGGTGGTCCCGGTGCGTTCGGTCAGCGAAATGTCCAAAGAGAGTTTTCGCCGCCGTCGCCGCAGATCGTCCAGAGTGAGCTTCTTATCCGGTACCTTCGGCGTTCTGCTCGTCGTCCTGGGACTGTTCATCTTTCTTCTGCAGTTCTTTTTCAAGGACTATTTTCCCGATAAAGGCTTGGAGGATCGCTCCTCAAGTCATATGATCATGCCGAATTTTCAGGGGCAGTCTGTGGACACGATCCTGAAGGATCCGCAGAATTCTGTGTTCTCTTTTGAGATCATCTATCTCAACTCCAGCGGAAGCGAGGAATTCAATCCCTCTGAATACACCGTGGAACGACAGGACCCCGGTTACGGAAACCGGATCAGCCTGAAAAAGGGCGGGACCCCTGTGAAACTTTATGTCAGCACAAGCGTCGTTCAAATCCCCGATGTGTTTAATCTGGATTATCGGCAGGCTACCTCGACCCTGCGTGTCTCCGGCTACTATGTCGAAATCGTGGATGAGCTGTCTGACACGGTCCCTCGCAATCTGGTAATGGGTATGTCCCCTCCTGCGGGTACTCCGCTGGAAAAGGGTCAGTTCGTTACGCTGACAGTCAGCGCAGGGCCGGAGATCGAGTACATCTCCATGCCGAATCTGGTGGGGCTTTCAGAGAGAGCTGCCATTGAAAAAATCGAAAACAGCGAACTCAGTTACGCCTATTCGGAGTATGAGCGGAGCGATCTGCCTGCGGAGACGGTGATCGGACAGGACGTTGAAGGCTACAGTCTGGTGCCCTCTCACAGCAAAGTGATCCTGCGGGTCTCAACAGGACCGGAGGTATGATGAGGGAAGGCATTATTGTCAAAGCGCTCAGCGGCTTCTACTATGTCCGGACCGAGGAGGGCCTGTTGGCATGCAAAGCCCGCGGTAAGTTCCGCCTGGACGGCACCTCCCCTTTGGTCGGTGATCGAGTGCAGTGCTCGCTGGACGCCAGCGGCGGCGCCCGGGTCGACCAAGTCCTGGAACGGCGAAACTTCTTTATCCGCCCTGCTGTGGCCAACATCGACGCGCTTGTTTTCGTGGCTGCAAACGCAAATCCCGTGACGGATCCCTACCTGATCGACCGGGTTTCGGTGATAGCCGCAGAGGCGGACTGTGAACTGATTATCTGCGTCAACAAGACGGATCTGGACAGCGGCGACCAACTGCGTCAGATCTTCTGCAGAGCCGGTTTTCCCGTTGTCGCCACCAGCGCCCAAACGGGGGAGGGGGTTGAAGAGCTTCGGGATCTCCTGCGCGGCAAAGTCAGCGCCTTTACAGGCAACTCCGGTGTGGGCAAATCCAGCCTTCTCAACCGGCTTCTGCCGGGCATATCCGTTCCTACTTCGGAGGTGAGCGAGAAGCTTGGCCGCGGAAAGCACACGACCCGACATGTGGAGCTCTTTTGCCTGGAAGAAAACAGCTATATTGCCGATACGCCGGGTTTTGCCTCCTTCGAGCTGGAGATGATGAGACCCGTTCCCAAGGAAGCGCTCCAATTTGATTTTCGTGAGTTTGCCCCATACATAGGCCAATGCCGTTTTCCCGACTGCAGTCATCGCAGAGAGCCGGGCTGCGCCGTTCGCGCTGCAGTCGAGACGGGAGAGATCGGGCAAAGCCGTTACCGCTCCTATCTGCGTTTGTATGAGCTCAGCGCCCAGCTCAAGACATGGGAGATAAAGGAATAATGAAGGATTAGGATATATTTGCCGTTTCTTCCGCCGAGCGCGGCTTTCCGCTGTCGCTTTATTTGTGCAGCGTCGTTTCCTGCATTCATATTCAAACCGCCTCTCGCATATCGTGTATGGAAATACCGAGTGCGGGGGGCGGTTTGCTGTGCGAAGAGGACGTTGCGGACTGTGGGGCTTTGCCGCCATCGGAGCAGGTTTGTTTATCCTTCTGGCGCTGGTACTGCCGGCTGAATTCTGGTGGTTTTTCCTGGCTGCCTGCCTGATCGGTCTCGGAATCTGGTACCTGCGCTGCTGCGGATAGCGCGGAAAGGACGGGATAGTATGAGGATCTACGTGATTCGGCTCCCGCGGTGGCTTTCAGTTCTTTTGCGGCTGCTGCGCGGAGGAGAGTAAAACGCACGAATTGACGAGGGGAAGGAACGATTATGGAAATCAAGCTATTGAACAAGGAATTGCCGGTTTGGCTGGAAGAAGAGCCGTATTACAGCCGCTGTCAGGTCAGTATGGACGCCGTTATCCCGGACAGCCGGGAGGATGCGGCCCGCGTGCTGTGGTCCCAGGGTGGACTGCTCTTGAAGGGAAGAGACGCCGCGGCCCACAAGCTCTCTGTTACCGGCGAGGTCTGGGTCAGCGTTCTGTATCAGACGGAGAGCGGCAGACTGGACACAATACGACTGAGAAAAGAGTACGACGTGGGATTCGAGCTGGAGGAACCGGATCCGGAGGCTCCGCCGCTGATATCCTGCCGTTTGATCGGTCTGGAAGGGAAACTGCTGAACCCGCGCAAGCTGAGCGTCAGCGCTGATATTCAGACGCTTATGCTTCCTTTCCGCCGCGGGAGCCTGGTCCTGGATGCTGCGCTGCCGGAGGACGAAGAAGCCGGTATTCATCTTCTGAAAGAAACCGGAGAGGGCCTGGCCCTGGAAACAGTGCGGGAGAAAAGCTTTACTGTCCGGGAGCAGCTGCAGCCTCAGGGCGATACGGCTTTGCCGCATAGCATTGCCGGGGAAAGCCTGAGCATTTCGAACCTGGAAACAGAGTCTCTGGGAACAAGAAGCATCGTAAAAGGAGAACTGGAGCTGCGAATCTGGGGCCTGGACGAGTCGGAGGTCCCGGTGTCCTTGCGGTATCGGCTGCCATTTTCCCAACTCGTTGAAACCGGGGATGAAAACGCGGATAGTATCCTGGCTCACGCAGAACCAAGCTCCGTCTACCTGGATTGGGTCGAGGGCATCGCCGGAGAGCGCAGTCTTGACGCCGAAATCCACGGCGTGCTGCAGATACGATGCTTTTCCAAACGCTCTGTCTGCTCCGTGATCGACGCATACAGCAGCAGGATGCCGTCCTCACCGATCTGCGAGAAAAGAACGATCCTGCGCTCTCTGGAGCGAAGTACGGCCGTTCTCAGCGCCGAAGAGAGCTTTCCCTTGCCGGATGATTTGGCGGAGCTTCTTGCCTCAGAGGCAAAGCTGGGGCCTCTGGAGAGCGACAGAGAGCATGTGAACCAGCCTGTGACGATGGATTTGCTTTACCGGGATACGGACGGCAAGATTGGGGCCTTTCGACGCAGTCTCCACCTGAGAGGAGATCCGCTTGAAGCGTCTTCGCGTCCGCTCGCTGTCAGGCTTCAAAGCTGTGAAGCGTCGATGGAGGGCGGAAAACTTAAGCTGAACGGGAGTGCCGAGGTTCTTCTGGAGCAGGAGACAAAGGATCAGATCGAAGCGGTGAGCGCGGTGGAGCTGAACGAGGACGCCGAATGGAATCCGGCAGAATTGCCTGCGCTGAGTCTTGTGTTTCCAGCCAACGAGAGCCTGTGGGAGCTTGCGAAGGAGTATCGCTCCAGCGTGGAAGCGATCAAAGCTTGTAACCCGGAGGGGAGTAAAATGCTTCTCATTCCCGCGGAATAGCCGTGAGAATCGTTCTAAGTGATAAGAAACTCTTGCCATACAACTCCTCTTGTGCTAAAATATGCGATGTTGAATTTTAGCACAAGAGGAGCTGTTTACTATGTCCGGACATTCCAAGTGGCACAATATACAGAAAACCAAGGGCGCGGCTGACGCCAAGCGCGCCCAGGCCTTCACCAAGATCGCCCGCGAGATGATCGTGGCTGTCAAGGAGGGCGGCGGCGGAGATCCCCGCTCCAACTCCAAGCTGGCCGCCGTGATCGCCAAGGCCAAGGCCGCCAATATGCCCAACGACAATATCAAGCGCACCATCGACAAAGCCCTGGGCGCGGGCAATACCGAGAACTACGAAAAGATCACCTACGAAGGCTACGGCCCCCAGGGCGTTGCCGTCATCGTGGAGACCATGACCGACAACCGCAACCGCACCGCCGGAGAGATCCGCCATTACTTCGACAAGTACGGCGGAAACATGGGCGCTGCCAACTGCGTCAGCTGGTCCTTTGACAGAAAGGGCGTCATTGTTATCGACAATGAGGACGAAGATCTGGACGAGGACACCGTGATGATGGACGCGCTGGACGCCGGAGCCGAGGATTTTGAGGCGGAAGGGGAGACCATGACCGTCTACACCGCGGAGGACGACGTGGCCGCCGTCTCCGAGGCGCTGACCGAGAAGGGCTACAAGCTGCTGGAGGCTCAGGTAGAGATGCTGCCTCAGAACGGCTATATCAAGCTGGGCGAGGACGATGCCAAGAAGTTCCAGAAGATGCTGGATATGCTGGAAGATTTCGACGACGTCCAGAATGTCTGGCACAACTGGGAAGACGCGGAGTAACCGCCATTGTGCCTGACGATCAGAATGGGCCTGCTCCCAAGGAGAGGGAACAGGCCCGTTCTTCCGTTTGTCGATCTTTAGGAAGCAATGAAGGCTTGTCCCATATGGATGATTAGCGGAAGAAGTTCCGATTTTGGAATTACGGCATTGAAGGGAGCAGAAGGCATCACCCCTGAGAATCGGAGGAGAAGACAACATGACTACACAAGGTTTTTTCCGCAAGCATGCCGTCCTTCTGACGCTGCTCTTCGTTTTGGCTGTTATGACGATGATCTTCTGCTTTTCCAGTCAAAAAGCGGAAGCTTCCAACCGGACAAGCGGAGGGATCGTTTCCCTGATGCTTTCCATCCTCTTTCCGGGATTTGAATCTATGGAACCGGAGAGACAAAGGCTGATCGCGGATTGGACCGCGCGGATCATTCGAAAAACCGCCCATTTTACCGAGTATGCCCTCCTGGGTACTTCGCTGTATCTGCATGTGCTGGCCTGGATGGCCAGACGGGAAATTCGGCGGCCCAGACTGCTTTCTCTGCTGATCGGCGCCTTGTACGCCGCATCGGATGAGCTTCACCAGACCTTTGTCAGCGGACGGAGCGGAGAAGTGCTGGACGTACTTCTGGACTCCGCGGGTGTCCTCTTCGGCATCTTTCTGCTATGGTGGATCCTGCATTTGATCCACAAGAGGCGAGCGCGAAAAATCTGAACGCTGCCAGCTGCACCCTGTGCCCACAAGCGCAGGGTGTTTTTCTATGATCCATACCGAATGCGCGTCTCGTATACCCCCGACGCAGCCGTGCATACCCCGAGCTCTGCAACGCATACCCCAGGAGGGCTTCCGTTAGAGAGCGAAAACGTGATTACACATTGTAGAGGCCCTGCGTTCCGGCGACCGAAATCAAGCCGTATCACTTGCGCTGGCGATCTACTTATGGTAAAATATCATACGGAGTTGATTCTATGCGTATTTTGGGCATTGATCCCGGCGTGGCTACCATAGGCTTCGGTGTGATCGATTCTGAGAAAAGCAGGCAAGCGCTTGTAAAATGCGGCGTCATCACCACGCCTGCACACACCAGTCTGTCCAGCCGTTTGGAGCAGATCTTCCGCGATATGGCGGATCTTCTGGATCTCTTCAAGCCGGACGCGGTCAGCGTAGAGGAGCTGTTTTTCAATACCAATATCACCACCGGTATCGCCGTAGCCCATGCCAGGGGCGTTATCCTGCTGGCCTGCCGTCTGGCAGGGGTACAGATCTTTGAGTATACGCCGCTGCAGGTCAAGCAGTCCGTGGTGGGCTATGGCCGGGCGGAGAAAAAGCAGGTCATGGACATGGTCAAGCGTCTGTGTAATCTCCCTGCGCCGCCGAAACCGGACGATGCGGCGGACGCGGTGGCCCTGGCACTCTGCCATGCCAGAAGCTCCACCAGCTTGCTCAATCGAGGAGGAAACAGCGAATGTTCTACCACTTAGAGGGAACCGTGACAGAGCTGGGGCAAAACCTGGCTGTGCTGGACTGCGGCGGACTGGGCTTCGGCCTGAACGTCACGGTCAATACGCAGACTCGCTTGAAGGTTGGAGAAAAGACGAAGCTCTATATCACCGAGAGCATCGGGGAGACGAACTTCGACCTCTTTGGCTTTGCAGACAAGAGCGAACGGCGCTGCTTTGAGATGCTCATCGCCGTCTCCGGCATCGGTCCCAAGGCCGCCCTCTCGATCCTCAGCTACAACAGCCCTGAGAGCTTGGCGCTGGCAATTCTGAACGACGATGTGAAAGCCCTGATCGTGGCACCCGGCATCGGCAAAAAGATCGCCCAACGGGTGATCCTGGAGTTGAAGGACAAGATCGGCAAGGAACTGGGCAATACGGACTGGAGTATGCCCGCTGTTGCCTCACCCTCAGCTCCCGCAGGGGAAAACAAGGCCCTGAACGACGCCCTGGCCGGCCTGGCTGTTCTGGGCTACTCCAGCGCGGAGCTGGGACCGGTGCTGAAAAAGATGGACTGCAGCGGCATGGACGCCCAGCAGATCATCAAGGCCGTGCTGAAGCAAATGGTCAAATAGAGTGCTTAGTTCGCAGGAGATGGGACGCGAAATGCTTTCTTCATTCTCTAACCACTACGAACTACTAACTACGAACTACTTCCCGGAGGGAATCACATGAGTATCAACTTTTCCGAAGATACCGGCGAGGTGCTGACCACCACCGTGAGCCTCCCGGAGGATCAGGCAGAGGGCTCTCTTCGGCCCAGAACGCTGACGGAGTATATCGGTCAGGAGAAGGCCAAGGGGAATCTGGAGATCTTCATCAACGCTGCCAAAATGCGCCATGAGCCCCTGGATCACGTACTGCTCCACGGCCCCCCGGGCTTGGGCAAAACCACCCTGGCTGCGGTGATCGCCAACGAGATGGGCGTGAATATGCGCATCACCTCCGGTCCTGCCATCGAAAAGCCCGGCGACCTTGTGGCCATGTTGACGAACCTGAACGAGGGGGATATTCTCTTCGTGGATGAGATCCACCGGCTGAACCGGGCCTATGAGGAGATCCTCTATCCCGCCATGGAGGACTTCGCCATCGACATCATCCTGGGGAAGGGACCCTCCGCCAATTCCATCCATCTGGACCTGCCGCGCTTCACCCTGATCGGCGCCACCACCCGCTCCGGTCAACTCACCGCGCCGCTGCGGGACCGTTTCGGCGTCGCCCTGCGGCTGGAGCTCTACACGCCCCAGGAGCTGCAGCGCATCGTGTGCCGCTCCGCCGGGATCCTGAACGTGGAGATCGAGCCGGACGGCGCCTTTGAGATCGCCTCCCGCTCCCGGGGTACGCCTCGTATTGCCAACCGTCTGCTCCGCCGGGTCCGGGACTTTGCTCAGGTACAGGCCGACGGCGTCATCACCCGGGAGGTGGCCGACCGGGCCCTGAGCCGGCTCGAGGTGGACAAGCTGGGACTGGACGCCCTGGATCGCCGGATGCTGCGCAGTATCATTGAATTCTATAACGGCGGCCCCGTGGGATTGGACACGCTTGCCGCTACCATCAACGAGGAAGCTGTCACCCTTGAGGATATGTATGAACCCTATCTGCTGCAGCAGGGCTTTCTCACCCGCACGCCCCGGGGCCGCTGCGTGACTCGCCGCGCCTATGAGCATTTGGGCATTGCCGTGCTGGGCCAGCAGCAGTTTGAGCTGTAAAAAACTAGAAGATTCTTGGGAAAAATGTGAAAAAGTTATTGACTTTAAGGGATCCTTCGCTATAATATACCTTGTATGTTTATAGAGATGCAAAGAGTCTATGCGTGAATTGATTGAGTTGAGTGACAATGATCTGCAGCGCCTCGCCGTTGAAGGTGACAGGGCTGCGGAGGAGAGCCTGGCCGCACGATATATGCAGTTGGTGCGGGCCTGTGCGCGCCCGCTGTTCCTCGCAGGAGGGGACAGCGAGGATCTGAGCCAGGAGGGCATGTTTGGGTTGCTTTCCGCGATCCGGGAGTATGACCCTTCCCTCGGCGTCAGTTTTCGCAGCTTTGCGGAACATTGTATCCGCATGAGGCTGTATTCTGCAGTCAAAACCGCTTCCCGTCAGAAGCATCTCCCGTTAAACGACAGCATGCCCCTTGAGCAACTCTCCGACGATCCCAGTTCGCAGTTATCGGCAGCACCGGAATACTTTCGCCGCAGCCCGGAGGATTTGGTTCTGGCCAGAGAGAGCAAGGAAGAGCTGAAAACACTGTTTGCCCAGCGTTTGTCCCCTATGGAAAAGCGTGTCCTGGATCTTTATCTGGACGGGCTTTCCTATCGAAACATCGCCCAGGTCCTTCAGAAGGACGAAAAAGCGGTTGACAACGCTGTGCAGCGGATCCGGCGCAAGCTGGCAAATTCCCTTCACCCCGGCGATATCAGCATTAGCTGATCGCAAATACAGCCGATAAAGGCAACTATCAAAAGAGAGGATTCCAAAATGTACGAAGACAAGACCTTAGTATGCAAAGAGTGCGGTAAAGAGTTCGTTTTCACCGCCGGTGAGCAGGAGTTCTACGCGGAGCGCGGCTTCCAGAACGAGCCCCAGCGCTGCAAGCCCTGCCGTGACGCCCGCAAGAACGCGGCCCGCGGTCCTCGGGAGTTCTTCACTGCCACTTGCGCTGCCTGCGGCGGCGAGGCCAAGGTTCCCTTTGAGCCCAAGTCCGATCGTCCCGTCTACTGCAGCGAGTGCTTTGCTAAGATGAGAGAGCAGGCCTGAACAGCCTGACAGGAAAGTGGGATGCCGCGAGCGTCCCACTTTTTCTTTATCTCAAAAGGAGGATGAAAAAATGGAGATTACCAGAGAAACCGTCATCGGCGATATTGTCGCCAACTGCCCGGAGGCCATGCCCGCCTTTATGGAGATCGGCATGCACTGTATCGGCTGCGCTATGGCCAGCGGAGAGACCGTGGAAGAGGCCTGCGCCGCACACGGTGTGGATCCGGATGAGTTTTTGGAGTATCTGGCAAAGTATCTGAAGACGATTTGAGCGCCGGTTTTCAGAGGAACAGGATGCTGCGTGAATTTATAAGGAGCAAGTATGAACAAGCGTCTGCAGGCCATTGAATCGCTGGTGGAACCCGGAGACGGTCTCATCGACGTGGGGACGGATCATGGTTATCTGCCGGTGTCCCTGGCCCGGAACGGCTATCCCGGGGCGCTCTTTGCTTCGGATATCAGAAAAGGTCCACTTGCCGCCGCCAGGCGCAGCGCCCGGGAGGCCGGCCAGGAGGAGAGGATCGAATTCCAGCTCTGCGACGGGCTGGCGCTCTGCGACCCCGCTCGTGTTGACACCATCGTGATCGCCGGCATGGGCGGTGACACCATCTGCGGTATCCTTGACCGAGCGGAGTGGTGCATGGATGGGCGGTATCGCCTGATCCTGCAGCCCATGACCCGGGGAGAGGTGCTGCGATACTGGCTCACAAACAACGGCTTTTCCATTGAAAGAGAACAGCTTGTTTCCGACGGAGGAGAGATTTACAGCCTGCTCTGCGCCCGCTTTGGCGGACAACAGACGCTGCTGGATGCGGAACTGTACACGGGCGTCTTTTCTCTGATTGAACAGGATCCGTTATGGCCTGCCTACTCTGCGCTGCTGCGCGGAAGACTGGAAAAGCTCCTGCGCGGACTGCGGCAGGGAGGCAGGGATCCGGGCAGACTGCGCCTGATGGAAACAATTGCAGAGCAACTGAGAGAGAGGGAAGCTTATGGCAAACGTACAGGAGATCTTTGAGGCCCTTGCCGCCTGGGCTCCGTTGGAGCTGCAGCTGGATTTTGACAACTCCGGTTTTTTAGTGGGGAGAAAGGAAAAGCCCGTTCATCGTGCGCTGCTTGCCTTGGATATCACAGATGAGGTGATTCGCGAAGCGATGGAGATAGGGGCGGATCTCATCCTCTCTCATCATCCGTTGATTTTTCATCCGCTGAAGTCTCTGACCGGAGAAGGACCTGGCAGAAAAGCGCTGCTGCTGGCGGAAAGCGGCATAGCGGCGATCTGCATGCACACCAATCTGGATATTGCGGAGGGCGGTGTCAACGACGTGCTGCTTCGTCTTCTGGGTGCGGAGCCGGAGGGCCCTGTGGACGCAGTCGGCTGCGGCCGGGTGGGAACTCTGCCGGAACCAATGGTTTTACAAGATTTCCTGGCACTCTGCAAGGAGCGTCTCCATGCCAAGGGATTGCGCTATGTGGACGGCGGCCGTCCTGTTCATCGCCTGGGTGTTCTCGGCGGAGCCGGAGGCGACGAATTCCATGACGCACTGGAAAAGGGCTGCGACACCTATGTGACCGCGGACGTCAAATACCATGTGTTCCTGGAGGCTGCCGAGGAGGGCGTCAATCTCATCGACGCGGATCATTTCTGCACGGAAAACCCGGTGATCCTCGTTCTGGCCGAACGCCTGCGCAAGGCCTTCCCTTCGATTGAATTCACAGTGTCCGTGAAGCACCGCCAGGTGATATCCTTCTATTAAGCTCCCGAGACAGCATGTTCTATCCCGCTTCCGCTCTTCATAGACTCGTTTCAGCGAGATTATGAGAGCGGAGGCGTTTTATTATGTCAGACCAAAACATGTATCGGGAACTGGCCGCGCGCACCCAGGGCGCCTGCATGCTGGGCGTCGTCGGCCCTGTGAGAACCGGAAAATCCACGTTTATCAAGCGTTTTATGGAGATCATGGTCATCCCTGCCATTGAAAATGAATTCAGCCGTCAGCGGGCAAGAGATGAGCTGCCTCAAAGCGGATCCGGACGCAGCATTATGACGGCAGAGCCGAAATTCGTGCCGGAGGAGCCGGTCACCATCTCGCTGGGTGAAAACAGCAGCCTCTCCGTGCGTCTGGTGGACTGTGTGGGTTACATGGTGGAAGGCGCCGCCGGGCAGACCGAGGACGGTGTAGAGCGTCTGGTGACGACCCCCTGGTTCGATCATGAGGTCACAATGACAGAGGCGGCGGAGCAGGGGACTGGCCTGGTGATCCGCGATCATGCCAGCATTGGTATCGTGGTGACCTGCGACGGGAGCATCTGCGATCTGCCGCGGGACGTATATGTAGAGCCGGAGCGGCGCGTGATCCGGGAATTGCAGGACATCGGCAAGCCCTTCGTCGTTCTGGTCAACAGTACAGAGCCGGAAGGGGAGAGAGCCCAGGGGATCGTCCGTCAACTGAGGGAAGCGTATGACGTAAGCTGCCTGAGTGTAAACTGTCTTCGACTTGATGAGCAGGGGATCGTTCAGATCCTTCGTCTGATCCTGGAGGATTTCCCCCTGCGGGCTCTGCGATTTGAGATTCCTGATTGGCTGCGAAGCCTTCCCGCGGACGATCCAATGAAAAAAGAGCTCTACGAGGCGGTTCGAAAAGCAGGGGAGGGGACTGCCAGACTTCGTGATATGGAGACTGTGCGGCAGCGGCTGGAACAAAATGAGATCATTTCCGCCGTTATCCCGATCAGCGAGGATCTGGGCAGGGGAAGGGCGGATCTCTGCATCAAGCTCCCTAGATCGCTTTACTATGAGCTGCTTTCCGAACGCAGCGGTCTGAGGGTTCAAAATGACGGCGAGCTCATCCGGCTTATGGACGAGATGCGGGGGATTCGGCAAGAATACGAGCGTGTCCGCGACGCGCTGGATTCGGTCCGCAGCAGCGGTTATGGCGTTGTGCTCCCTGCAGCGGATGAAATGCAGCTGGAAGAACCCCAAATTGTAAGGCAAGGCGGTCGATATGCTGTCAAGCTCCGGGCCAGTGCTCCGGCGATCCATATGCTTCGCACCCAGATCGACTGCGAGGTGAACCCGGCCGTCGGTGGAGACGGCGCTTCTGAAGATATTTTGGGCTTTCTGCTCCAGGGCTTTGAGGGGGACGTGAACCGGATCTGGGAATCCAAGATCTTCGGCCGATCCCTGAACGATTTGGCGGAGGAAAGCTTGACTGCGCGGATCCAATCTTTGCCGGAGAATGCCCGGGAACGACTGCGGCAGACCCTGCAGAGGCTCATCAATGAGGGGAGCGGCGGCCTGATCTGCATCCTCCTTTGATCTTCCCTTTGACTTCGGAAGGGGGAAAGATTATAATGATGACGCAGAATCGGAAAACCAGGCGCTTGGATTCTTTTCAGAAGCAACACATGCTTGCCTCTTTGGCGGCAATACTTCTTCTGGCAGGCTCTCTCTGGTTTTCCTATCGCTTTGCTCCGGTGAAGAGAAGCGCCTTTAGCGGGGAATCAGAGGCCTGTCTTGTGATCGATCCGGGTCACGGCGGAATCGACGGCGGGGCCATAGCCTATAACGGCCAGAGAGAAAGCGAGCTGAACCTCTCCATTTCACTGAAGCTCCGGGATCTGGCAACCTTTTATGGAATCGATACGCGCATGACCAGACAGGACGAGGAGCCCAGAAATGATTACGTGACCTACAGTGAACGTGAAGAACTGGCTTATCGGGCCGATTTCGCGGAGAATACGGAAAACGCGGTATTGATCAGCATCCATCAAAACTTCTTTCCCACCTCACAGCCCAGCGGGGCACAGGTCCTGTATGGACCGGGCGCGGAGAGCCGCAGACTCGGCGAACTGACACATGCCAACCTGGTTCAGGCGCTTCAGCCCGATAACCGCCGTGTGGCCGTTCCCGCCCCACGAGACTTGTATCTCACCTCTCATGTGAGCTGTCCGGTCATTCTGGTGGAATGCGGTTTTCTGTCCAATCTGACCGATTTGCAGCTGCTTTCCGACGATCAGTATCAGAAAAGCTTTGCTGCGGTGCTGCTCGGGTCTTACCTGCAGTATGCGCAAGCCCCCAGTATATAAACAGGGAGAATACTACCATGGCCAACAAAAAGAAAACGGTCTATGTCTGCTCCGAGTGCGGGTATGAATCCGCCAACTGGGCCGGAAAATGCCCCTCCTGCGGCATGTGGAACACCATGAAGGAGCTTAGCCTGGATTCGAAGTCCTCCACCCGCGGCGCAGCCTACACGGGCAGTCGGCCAAAGGCGAAGAAAATGAACCAGCTGGACACAGAGGCCGAGATCCGCTTTGCTACAGGTATCTCAGAATTTGACCGGGTGCTGGGCGGCGGCGCCGTGCTGGGCTCCCTGAATCTGGTGGGAGGAGCTCCGGGCATTGGTAAATCCACGCTGCTGCTGCAGATGTGCGCGACCCTGGAAAAGGAACGACGCGTGCTCTATGTCACCGCCGAGGAGAGTGAGCGCCAGCTGAAGCTCCGCGCGCAGCGACTGGGCGTGGAGAACGAGGAGCTCTATGTCCTTGCGGAGACAAATCTTGAGACGATCCTGTCGGTTTCCGAGGATACCGCTCCCGATATCCTGATCCTGGACTCGATCCAGACCGTCGCCAGCAGCGAGGCGGATTCCGCCCCCGGCAGCGTTACCCAGGTGCGTGAGTGCACCATGCGGCTGATGCGTTTGGCCAAGGAGCAGGGGATCACCGTCTTTGTAGTTGGCCATATCACAAAAGAGGGAAGCATTGCCGGTCCCAAGGTTCTGGAGCATATGGTGGACTGCGTACTGTATTTTGAGGGAGAACGAAACACCAGCTTTCGGATCCTGCGGGCGGCGAAAAACCGCTTCGGCTCGACCAATGAGATCGGCGTGTTTGAGATGAACGAGGAGGGCCTGCGCTGCGTCGACAATCCCTCTGAGCTGTTGCTCTCCGGCCGGCCGGCCAACAGTCCGGGAACCTGCGTGGCCTGCGTGATTGAGGGCACCAGGCCGATCCTGGCCGAGGTCCAGGCTCTGGTGACACCTTCCGGCTACAATGCCGCCCGCCGCAGCAACGGCATCGATTATAATCGTGCCGCCATGCTTCTGGCTGTGCTGGAAAAACGTGGCGGGCTCCCTGTTGGCAGCTGCGACGCTTATATCAATGTGGTGGGTGGTCTGAGTCTGGAGGAACCCGCAGCAGACCTGGCAACCGTATTGGCAGTGGCCTCCAGCTATCTGGATCGGCCGCTTGGCTCCGATCTGGCCGCTATCGGCGAGGTTGGACTGGCAGGGGAGACCCGCAGCGTCGGCAACCTGAATCAGCGTTTGTCAGAAATCGCCCGTTTGGGCTTCAAGCGCTGCGTGATCCCGGCCCATATCCGGCACGAGCTCCGCTGCCCGGAAAACCTGCAGCTCATCTCCGTGAAAAACGTAGGGGAGGCCGTCGCCGCAGTTCTGGGGAGAAAGTAATATACGAACATTTTTGCTTGTATAGGCGAAGAAAATGCGGCTAAATTGCTCAATTGCGAACAATTTAGCCGCGTTTCAAATTATTCTTCACGTTTTTCCCGTGTTTTGCGCCCGATGGGATTGGCCATGGCGGCCTCATGCAAGGCTGCATTGTCCAGGTGGGTATAGATCTGAGTAGTGTTCAAATTGCTGTGTCCCAACACCTCCTGGAGAGCACGTGTGTCCACGCCATTTTTCAGCATCAGGGTCGCCGCCGTGTGGCGCAGCTTGTGGGGCGAATAACGGGTAGCGTCGAGTCCGGCCAACTTCAGCTTTTTTTCTACCATCTGCTGAACGCCGCGAACGCCGAATCTGCCGTTCTTCTGGCTGATAAACAGGGCATTTTTATCGTTTTCATGCACTTTTTCGGCGTTTCTGACCATCAAATAGTCGTCGATTGCTTCCCGGCAGCCTTCGCCAAAATAGACCACGCGCTCTTTATTACCCTTACCGAGGACCCTGACGTGATCTTCGTAGACGTCAGTCACATTCAAGCCTACCAGTTCGGAGACCCGCAGGCCGCAGGACATGAACAGCATCAGGATCGCATAGTCCCGCAAGGCATAAGGGCCTTCGCAAGCGTTCAACAGACGTTCGCATTCCGATTCTTCCAGATAGCGCGGAAGACTGGCCTGACGCTTGGGCATATCCAACTCTTGGGTAATGTTGCGGTCCAGAAGATGTCGCTTGGCAGTCAGGTATTGAAAAAAGGATTTGACCGTTGAGGTCCGACGACAACGGCTGGCAGCGGAGAGCGAGGCGTCCGATTCCGGCGAGAAGGACTGATAGCGATAGAGCTCTTCGATTTTGATCGCCTTGATGAAATCCAGATCCACGTCGGTGATATCGATCTCGTCAAAGGGAATGCTGCGATCTACCAGTCTGCGCCGACGCTTGAGAAATCGCAGCAGAATTTTCAGATCAAGATAGTACGCCATGACAGTTCTGTCTGAATGACCGCGCACGGTGGAATGATATTCGAGAAATTCCATCACGATATCCGGTACGTCGTTGAATTCGTCCAGCTTCATAATATTCCTTTCTCCGGGCAAAAATCAGCCCGTAAAATCTCGCTAAATTTATATTATGCGAGATTTTATGTTTGATTAATTAGGAGGATCTTAATCTCCTCCCCTTGATTATCATACTCTCTGACCTGGGATCTGTCAAGCAGCAATTCTGATCCGTACGAATTTTCCGTTTTCCGCTTCCGTTGTCCCATGAAAAATTGATAGATTCCGGAACAAGGATTATCGAACGGAAACCATGTATAGCACCGATACGATGATTCTTTTTCAATCCTTCCAAAACGCTCCGAACAATGATCCTGTTCTTTCCATTCCCCTGCGCTGCTCTATCGCATGGCTCAGAAGGATACGCTGCAGATTCTATTTGATAACACAAGTCTTTCAGGCAATCGGAGTTCTTTTGCGGTGGCTCTGGTTACTTAAGCTTCCGGAAAAACTGATTCTCCTTCCCAATGATTTTTTGTAAGCATATGGATACTTTTTCCTAACCTGAGAAAATGAAATGTTAATTTATTAACAAGGTTTTATATGGAAATCAGTAGAGATTTCGTTTAAAAAGCTCTTTCTGCTTCAAGCGAAGCGGAAACTCGGACGGCATTCGTTAACTGAAGTACGGCTTCAAGTGCTCGACCGTGCAAGGGGCATCAAGGCTGAGATCCTCTATTTCACCCTCCCAAACTCGACCGAGTCCTCTCCCCTGGCTAATTGTCTTCCTTGTTTGGACGTTGCAGCTTTTCTCAATACTCAAGAATCACGCCAAATTCTTTAATTGCTGAAACGATCTGTCCTCCTGCGGCCAAGTTTTTTCCTTTAGGCATGAAATGGTGAAGCGTCCTCCTATTACTTGAAAAGCAGGGCTGCCTTTCGGCAGCCCTGCTTTGGGAAAGCTTAGAGTTCTTCTTTTGGAGGTGCGAAACGCCTGAAATCGAACAGCGGCTTCTTCGTAACACGGACCGCATTCAGCAGCGTAGTGAGCACAGCCACTACATCCATGAACAGGACGAACCAAATGCTGCAGAAGCCCAGCATGCTCAGGAGAATAAGGATCGCCTTGATCACAAACACGAAAATGGCGTTTTCTCTGGCCACCTGGCACATCCGGCGGGCAATTTGAATGCCCAAAGGAAGTGCGCCGGCGTTTTCGGGTTGGATCGCCACGTCGGCATATTTTGTCTTCTGGCTCAGGCGTACATCTACATCAGCGGCACTGTGAGTCTCCAAACCATTGGCATACACAAACATCACGTGATTTCTGCTGCCCTGGTTCAAATCATCGATATGCTTGAGCTTGCGCTCCACATCGCATTCGCCGAACACTTCGTCAAAGCCCAGATCATCAGCCATGCGAAGGCTCTCCCCTGCCCCGTCTTCTGTCAGCAGGACAAGCTGCCGCACACCGATCTGGCGGATCCCTTCCAGCAGCTCCGTACCGTTCTCATTCACCTGAGAGACGATGCAGAGATAGCCAACGATACGTCCGGAAACGGTCAAGTAATAAATCTCGCCAGTCTCCTCGACTGGGGGAACGTCGATCCCTTTTGTTTCAAGGTATGCCGCAGTAGCCAGCATGACAGGAGAACCGCCGATATTCAGCTCAACGCCGCAGCCGGGAACATCAACAAAATCGCTGATGACTTCCAGCTTGTAATCCTGCTCCGGAAGGCTGGGGATCGCTTTGGCAAAGGGCTGCTCAGAGTAATACACGGCATGGGCCGCAAAGCTGAGGAAGGTGTTCTGATCCAGCAGATCGGAGTGGATGGACTCCAGCTCGGGAGCGCCTGTGGAGAAAATACCGGCCTTGTCCATAACCACGACATTTGACTCCGAAACATGCTCCATCGTCCGCCCATCCCGGAACAGGACGCCGCTGCGTGCGCCAAAGCAAAGACCGAAAAGCGCGGTAAAGGGCATGCTGACGACTACAGAAGCAGGAATCGCAGTCATAATAATCATCAGCGCGCGGTGGATCGAGACGCTGTAGCTGTAATCTCCCAGCCTGGGCAGCAGAAAGACATAGAGGAGTCCAACGACCATGGCGATCTTCAAGATCATGTCAGCGCCGCGGAACGCGTCCGTCTGCATCTGCAGCTTTTCAGCATCTTCAGCCTGGAACAGCTCTCCTGCCCGGTCCTGGATTTCCTGGTCCAGTCCATTGAGAAGCTGCATAGCCGAAGCGCGCGTCTTTCTCTTCACATAGGCAGTCACAAGCAGGCTCAGCTGATAGAGCAGCAGCATGGCAGCGGCCTCTGAACCGAATCCGACGAGGAAAGATACAAACGCAACAAAAAGCAGAATAATGGGCGTCGCCAGAAATTTCTTTTCCAGAATGCTGTCGAAAGCCTTGATTCCCAGATCAAAGCCGGAAGCAAGGGCTGACAAAACCAGAAGAACGATCTTGACGATGTTGTTATCAAATACAAAAACTGCCAGAATGAGGAACAATGCAGCAAGCGCAAGTCGTCCGAACAGGATGGTATTCGGAGATAAGGAAGGGAGATTTGCGGCCTTCGCCGCATATCTCGGGCGCTCGTTTCTCTGGCTCATACTTGCCACCTCCTAGATGTCTCTTTCTGAACGGATCTGTCAGAGACAGATCAGGCTTTGCCGTCAGAACCCAGAACGTGAACGATCTTGTGAGCGACCATGTCCTTCACAGCCTGGCGGGCAGGCTTCAGGTACTGACGCGGGTCAAAATGATCCGGATGCTCGGCAAAGTACTTGCGGATGTTACCGGTCATGGCAAGACGGATATCGGAGTCGATATTGATCTTGCAGACGGCCAGCTTGGCAGCCTCGCGAAGCTGATCCTCGGGGATGCCTATGGCGTCGGGCATGTTGCCGCCATACTGGTTGACCATCTTCACGAACTCCTGGGGAACGGAGGAGGAGCCGTGCAGAACGATGGGGAAACCGGGAAGGCGCTTGATGCACTCATGCAGCACGTCGAAACGCAGCGGGGGCGGGACCAGAATACCCTCGGCATTGCGGGTGCACTGGGAAGCCTTGAACTTGTACGCGCCGTGGGAGGTGCCGATGGCGATGGCCAGAGAGTCGCAGCCGGTGCGGGAAACGAACTCCTCAACCTCTTCAGGGCGGGTGTAACTCTCCTTGCCGTGCTCGACAGCGACTTCGTCCTCTACGCCGGCCAGTGTACCCAGCTCAGCCTCAACGACGACGCCGTGATCGTGAGCATACTCCACGACCTGACGGGTCAGGGCAATATTCTCCTCAAAGGGCTTTGAGGAGGCGTCAATCATGACAGAGGTAAAGCCGCCGTCAATGCAGTTTTTGCAGAGCTCAAAGCTGTCGCCATGGTCCAGGTGCAGGGCAATGGGAATATCGGGATTCTCGATGATAGCGGCCTCGACCAGCTTTACCAGATAGGTGTGATTGGCATAGGCCCGGGCGCCCTTGGAGACCTGCAGGATCACGGGGCTCTTCAACTCCCCTGCCGCCTCGGTGATGCCCTGAACGATTTCCATATTGTTCACGTTGAAGGCGCCGATGGCATATCCTCCGTCATAAGCCTTTGCAAACATTTCTTTTGTGGTTACAAGTGCCATAAGTTCCACTCCTTGTCGTTTTTTTGTACAAATAGCATATTTACAAATTTGCTTTTCTATTATATTCTCATTCTATGCCAGAATCAAGAAGCAGCTTACACAAATCTGCAAATTTTTTTGGATATATGGAGGATTTATCAAATGACTAAAAAACTGGTCGGCGCATGCATTTTCGGGCAGTCCGGCGGTCCCACCGCCGTCATCAACGCCAGCGCCTACGGCGTCATCCGCGCCGCTCTTGACGCAGATGAGATCACGATGGTATACGGCGCTGCCAACGGTATCAAGGGTGTTCTGGAGGACAAACTGTATGTAATGAACGAGGAGGATCCCGAAGAGCTGAAGCTCCTGCTGCACACTCCCTCTTCGGCGCTGGGCTCCTGCCGTTACAAGATTGCCGATCCGGATAAGGACGACACCGACTACAAGCGCATTCTTGAGATATTCAAGAAGTACAACGTACGCTATTTCTTCTACAATGGCGGCAACGATTCCATGGACACCTGCAACAAGATCAGCCGCTACATGGAGTCTGTTGGCTATGAATGCCGGATCATGGGCGTACCCAAGACCATCGACAACGATCTGTACGGCACGGACCACTGCCCCGGCTTCGGCAGCGCCGCCAAGTATATTGCCACCTCCTGCATGGAGATCAACAAGGACGCCCGGGTTTATGACAACGGCATGGTCACCATCGTGGAGATCATGGGCCGGCACGCCGGTTGGCTGGCTGCCAGTTCTGCCCTTGCGACGGAGTTCGGCTCTGGTCCGGATCTGATCTATCTGCCTGAGGTCGATTTTGATATGGACAAGTTCCTCAACGATGTCCAGCGCCTGTACGAAGCCAACGGTAAGGTCCTGGTAGCCGTGTCCGAGGGTATCCACTATGCTGACGGAAGCTTCGTTTCCGAGGCAAAAATCTCAGCGACCGACGGTTTTGGTCATGCTCAGCTGGGCGGTCTTGCCGCCATGCTGGCCGCTATCGTGAAGGGGCGCACCGGAGCGAAGGTCCGCGGCATCGAACTGAGTCTTCTGCAGCGCTGCGGCGCACACCTGGCTTCCGCTGTCGATATCGAAGAAGCTCGCCTCGCCGGCGAAACTGCCGTGACGCAGGCCGTCAGCGGTGTGACCGGCAAAATGATCGCCTTTGAACGGGAAGAAGTAGACGGCCAGTATCATTGCAAACTGACGCTCCTGCCCCTGGATGCAGTCGCAAATTACGAGAAAAAGATCCCTCTCTCCTGGCTCAATGAGGAGCAGAACGGCCTGAAGCATGAATTTATCGACTATGTGCTCCCCCTGATCCAGGGCGAGCCGAAGCTGCCGCTGGAGCATTCTCTTCCCCGGTATGCCAGGCTGAAAAAGGTCCTGGCCAAATAACAAGCTATGATCTTGAAGACCTCTGTGCAATGCGCACAGAGGTCTCAAGCTGTCGACACTTGTCGACAGCTTGAGAGACAAAATGGAAACTTCCGAAAAAGTTTCCATTTTTGCAGGATTGAACGTGAAGGGGGGCATACCCTCCCCCCTTCACAATCCCCCCATGCGTGTCGATATGCTGTCTTTGGGCACTAGTCTTCAGTTTCAGACCTCTGTGCAATTCGCACAGGGGTCTTTTCATAGATTACGGTCATAGATTACGGATCTGATTCTGCAGCAGGGTCCCGACTGCGTCCGCCAGCTTGTCTACGGTGGCAATCCGGGTAAAATCTTTATTATATACCAGCTTGGCGTTGGGCAGATCCTGTTCGTCGCCAGTAAAGACGCAAATGACCGCGATCCCGTCTCCACGGGCTTTTCGGACCTCAGCCGCCGTATCCCGCACGCCAGTCTCCCGCTCATAAGCCGTATAATCGGAACTGTCCTCAGAAAAGACACGCAGCGCATCGTGGGGTTTCACATCGGACAAAAGGATCAGGATCTTGTTTTCACAAGGGCTGTTGTTCATCAGCTCATGGACGGCCCGGATGGCCAGCCCGTCCCGGTTGCACCCGTTGGAGACGTACTCGAAGATCTTTTCATTCTCTCTCGGCTTGTCATACTCACGGAAGATGCGCAGGATCGTATAACCTGTCATGGAACAGAAGGACATGACCCTGCAGGGAATGGAGCACCGGGTCAGCGCCTCGGCAATGATATAGCCCTGAGTGGAAACTCGCTCCTGCCTTTCACTCTGGGAAGTAGAGGCGTCCAGAAGGATATCCACGCTGAGATCGCCCATATTTCCCTGCTCGGTACGCAAAAACACTTTCTCGTCCTGGAGAATGCCCGCCCGCCAGATCCTGGTCCCGTCCAATTTGCCGGAATCAGAGCGGATGTCTGAAGGCTGCAGATACAAGAGGACCGAGTTGCGGATCCTGGAAGCCAGACGATCGATGGAAGTGCGGTTTTCCGCAAGATGCTGCCGATAATACTGTCTGTTCATCTCGATCTGTTTGGCCTCTCGCTCTTTCCTCAGAGCTTCAAAGGCGTTCTGGATCTTCCCCTTTTCCGGCACGCCTCGCGTGAAAAGCAGGTGGCAGAGACTGTGATTGCCGCTGCAGAGCTTCCTTTCCAGTTCAGCGTTTTCCTGTTCCGAGTACATGGAAGCACCGAACTTGAACGCCATAAAGGCTCTCAGCTGCGCAGCATTCAAATGCGTTGTCGGCTCGTCTTCCCTGCGCAGGAGCTCTTCCTCATCTGTATATGCGTGCAGGGGATGATCCGCGATCCCGATGCCGAATTGCCGATATCGCGTTTTCTCCTTTTTCCCGCCTCTTCTCTTGAAACCGATCAAAGGCAGACGGCGTTCCCTTCTCTTCTCCTCCAGTGTGATCTGAAACCAGCGGGAAAACAGCTCCCCTGCTCTCTCGACGATGGCGTCGGTGTCCAGCTCCGGGCCGAATTCCAGCTCGTCCAGCAGCTTCTTGTCATAACGGCTCATCTGAGGTTCTTTGCCCAGAATCCGCTCGTAATGGGCTGTGGCCAGACAGTCGTACAGATGATAATCGTCCAGAGAAGAGGCTCCGTAGACCGCCAGATAACGCTCGGCATAATCTCTGCGCAGCTTTTCCAGCACAGGACGCTCCGGCTGCTCCTTCTGATACACGGCGTTTTCCAGGCCGATCCACAGAAGACCTTCATATTCGTCCGATTCCTCATACTGCTGGAAAGACGCAAAAACCTTTGCCAGCTTTGCGTATTCATAATGCCGTCGGACCGCCCCGATGACGCTGTTCCAGTAGAGTTCTGCGTTGCCGTCCTTGTCAAAGGCTTTGAAATCCGGAAGGAAAGAATAATCTTCTGCAGCGTTCCAGATCTGATTGACCGCCCTGCGACGCTGCAGTTCGGATACACTGTTCATTTTTCTTCAAATAGATCCCGCGCATACAGGTCGCCCCGGACTCTGGCAGTGATCAGATCCTGCACCAGCTGCCTCTCAAAGGGGTCAAAAGACTTGTTGGTCATTCCCATTTCAAGGGCCTGGCCCAGGCTCAGCCCGTTCTCGACCAGACTCACCGCGCTCAACAGGCCTCGCAGGTCCAGAGCCTTGGTGGAAATCTCAGAGCTGTCGCACTTCTTCCGAATATCCTGAAACAGCTGGGACAGCTGCTGAGCATATTCATTGCGCAGATGAGGGAATTGGCTCTGCAGCAGCTTCTGCAGGTTCTCTTGCCCGATGATGGGCATGTTCAGCACCATGAAGCGGGAAGCCAGCGCCTCATTCAGTTCCCGGGTCCCCGCGTATCCGTAGTTCATCGTAGCTACGAAACGAGTACAGGGCGACAGACGAATCCGCTCATAGCCGGGCACGTCGATGATCCGACGGAAATCCAGCGTAGCGTGAAGAACCGCAAGGGATTCATTTTTGGCCATGTTGATCTCATCCAGCACGCCAAAGCCGCCTTCCTGAGCGCATTGGGTGATGGGCCCGCGGCGAAACTGAACCTCACCGTTTTTGAACGTGTCCGTGCCAATGAGAGACGCGGCGTCTGTGTTCAGATAAAAAGAGATATCCCAGGCGGGGCGGGCAAATACCGCCGCCAGATTTTCAGCCAGTACGTTTTTTCCCGTGGCCTTGGGGCCGACGAGAAGCAGGTTCTCACCGGCCAGCAAAGCGGTCAGCGCCTGCTCCCAGATTTCTTTTCCATAATAGTGAAACCGTGGCTGCGGGATCCTGTGGCGCATGTCCTCCGATGCGGGGTATTGCTCCCGAAACTCCCGGATTCGCTGCAGGATCGCCGGGTCGATCCCTTCATTTTTCAAAAACGCAAACATGACGTAACACCTCATTTCTTATATGAGTCAGTATAGCACGGTGCCGCGCTGTTTTCCATACCGGGATTGAAAGATAAGAGAAAATACGGTATACTAATTTCAGGGGGGTGAGATGATGCTGAGCCTTCAGAAAGAGTATGTCCGTGTTGAGCGTGACGGGATACTGTCCTATGGCGGAAGCCAGATGTGGTCAGAGAATAAAACCGTGCGCGTTTGCGGCTGCGGACCGGTGGCGGTTCTGGATATGATCCTGTATATGACCGGACGTCAGGACAGGCCTATCCCGCTGGAGGAGTATAACAAGGAACTGCAGAAACTGTGCCGAACCCACTTCCCACTGATCAAACCTCTCGGCATCAACGGTCTCCTTCTTGCCGCCGGCACAAACAGGCTTCTTCACAAGTATAAACTCCCCTATCTGGCTTTCTGGGCCGTTTCCGGGAAAAAGTTCGGAGCTCGGCTGGAGGAGCTGCTGAAGCAGGATATCCCTGTCGTCTTCTCTGTGGGACCGAACTTCCCCGCAATTTGGCAGAAACAGAGCCTGAGGTTTTACAGCAAAAGAGCCGACGGCCGCTATGTTCCCTCCTGTTCCGTCAAATCCCACTATATCACAGCCACAGGCTGCGACGAGAAGTGGTTCCGGATCTCCTCCTGGGGGAAGGAATACTATATCAACCGCGAAGAATATGATTCCTATATCAAAGAACACAGCGCTGCTATGGTCAACAATATTTTGATGCTGCGCCGGATCCGACGATAATTGTACAGTTTTACCATTGCATTCTGCAGAAAAATGCGTACAATAAGGCAAATCCAAATCCCGGAGGTGATCGACGATGAGTCGTCAGGAGGCCGTGGCCCAGTACGGCGCCGCTATCAAGCTAGGCCAAAAATACTATAAGAACGCCGTCAGCCGTGGGCTGTACCCCTATCCGCAGGTGCTGGACGAGATCCTGCGTGAAAACCAGACCGCTGGCCGGGTGGAACTCGGCCTTGTGGAAATCCCTTCCGACCTGATCGTCGGCACGCTTTCTGCCGGCCGGCGCGAGGCTTTTGCCGGCAATTTCATGCCTCTCCTGGGGCCCGAAACAGAGTTTGGCTTCAAATGGATCTCCTTGTGCGAGGCCCATTTGGGCGACGAAGGGATCCGTGACCCGATCCGCTGCTATGAATACCTCGGAAACTTTTATGTATCTGAGGGAAACAAGCGAGTCAGTGTTCTGAAAAGCTATGATGCGCCGACGATCCCGGGTATTGTATCCAGGATCATTCCCGTATACGCCGAGGATCCGGTTCTCCAGCGCTATTATGAATTCATGGAATATTACCCGCGCATCAGTTTGTATCAAATCCGTTTTTCCAATTTGGGCAGCTTTGAAAAGCTGCAGAAGCGCATGGGATATGAAAAAGACCATGTGTGGACAACGGAAGAAAAGCGCTCGTTTCTCGCTCTGCTGAGTCGTTTTAAGGCCGCCTATCTCAAGCTGGGCGGCGAACGGCTGCCCGGCACCGTCTGTGATGCGCTCCTGGCATGTCTGCACGTTTTCTCCTTCCCGGAGCTGCGCGAGAAAAACGCCGAGGAGCTGGAGAAAGCGCTGGAGGGACTTTGGAGCGACCTGAAGGGAGAGAGTCTCCCCCGCCCTATTGCTGTCAGCACAGCGCCGGAAGAGGCCTCTCAGAGCATTCTCAACCGTGTCATCGGCATTACCCGGCCTGACCACCTGAAAATCGCCTTTATCTATGGCAATGATCCGGAGGTCAGCGCCTGGTCAAGAGCTCATATTCAAGGGGAAAAAACACTGGCTGCAGAACTCGGCAGCAAGGTGAGCATCCAGAAATACTGGGCGCTGAAGCATGACTATCAGCAAGCGATGGAAAAAGCTGTCGCTGACGGAGTTGACCTGATTTTTGCAACCACGCCTCAGATGATCGGCGATTGCAGAAAAATCGCGGCCCTGAACCCCAAACTCCGCGTGCTCAACTGCGCCCTTTCCAAGCCTTATATGGGACTCAGGACCTATTACAGCCGCAGTTATGAGGCCAAATTTATCACCGGTGCGATTGCGGGCGCTATGGCGGAAAAAAACCGCATCGGTTATATCGCAAACTACCCCATCGTCGGCGTTCCCGCGGATATCAACGCCTTTGCACTGGGAGCTCAGATGACCAATCCTCGGGCTCAGATCGAACTGCTGTGGTCCTCTGAGACGGACGATCCCCTTTCGATCTTCCGGGAGCGGGGCATTTCGGTGATTTCCAACCGCGATGCAACAGATCCGAAGCAAGCCAGCTGGGCTCTGGATTTTGGGACAAATCTTCTGCGGGACGACGGCATCATGGTCCCCTTGGCTACCCCACGCTGGGACTGGGGCCGCTTCTACGTTCAGGTTGTCCGCAGTATCTTTAACGGCAGCTATGAAGCTCTTGCCAAAACCCAGGGTGAGCAGGCCATCAACTATTGGTGGGGCATGAACGGCGGACTTATCGACGTAGATTTCTCTCCCGCGCTGCCCGAGGGCCTGCGGAGACTTGCCGAGCATCTATGCCGCGATCTGCGGGACGGCTGGTTCGAGCCCTTCCGCTGCCGGATCCGGGATCAGAAAGGCGTCCTGCGCTGCGATGGCAGCAACAGTCTGAGTACTGCTGAAATCATGCGGATGGACTGGCTCTGTGAGAATGTGGAGGGCCATATCCCTGAAATCCAGGAGCTGAAGCCGGAGGCAGTGGAGACTTCCCAAATCCTGGCCATTCGTCCTGAGAATGTGGTAGAAAAGGAACCGCAATCATGAAATTGCTGCTGGTCTCTGATGAAGAGAGTCCTCTGTACTGGGACTATTACCGTCCGGGCCGCCTGGACGGTATCGATCTGATACTCTCGGCCGGTGATTTGAAAGCGGATTACCTGAGTTTTCTGGTTACCATGGGTCATGCGCCGGTGCTCTATGTTCACGGAAATCATGACGGTGGTTATGAGCGCTTTCCGCCCGAGGGCTGCGACTGCGTGGACGGGGATCTGCTGTGCGTGAAAGGCCTGCGTATCCTGGGTCTGGGTGGCTGCCCCCTCTATAACGGCGGTCCGCACCAATACACGGAGAAGCAGCTTCGACGCCGCTATAGAAAGCTATGGTGGAAGATCCGCCGGGCCAAGGGCGTGGACATCATCCTGACCCATGCGCCTGCAAGAGGCTATGGCGATCTGGATGATCCCGTCCATCTTGGCTTTGCCTTTTTGCTGGAGCTGATGGACAAGCTGCAGCCTCGTTATCTGATCCACGGCCATGTTCACCCCAGCTATAAAATGCGCAGCCACGGAGATCTCCATTACGGGGAGACCACCATCATCAACGCCTGCGGCTATCGGATCCTGGAGATACCGGATCCACCGCAATAACCAACGAGCAGCGCACGGTACTGTTTTCGGTACCGTGCGCTGCTCATTCCATTAAAACTAATTAATTTACGCTGAACAGCAGTTCGCCATAGGTGGGAAGGGGCCAATAGTCCGCAGATGTCAGCAGTTCCATTTCGTCCAGATCGGAACGCAGCGCTTCCATGCGGGAGAGGATCTTGTCGCGGTAATAGACGGCCAGACGCAGACTGTCTTCCTTCGGCAGTTCCTGGAGCGCCCCCTCCAGGGAGAGGATCTTTTCATAGGCTGAATCCACCAGTCCACCCAGCTTCTCTCCCAACTCCGTCTCGAAGCGGCAGGCGGCGCGGGAAGAAAAGTCTCGCCGTGTCAGCGCGGCATCCGCCAGATCCCGTGCATAGGCGGAGACGGCGGGCAGGATCTCCTTCCGGCTCATCTCCAGCAGGGTCTGAGCCTCCATATGCAGGACCTTGCAGTAGCTGTCCAGCTTGATCTGATAGCGGGCGCGGATCTCGGTCTCGGAATAGACGCGGTGCCGCGTAAAGAGGTCGATATTCTTCTGCGCCAGATAATAGGGCACACAGTCCGGGGTGCTGCGCAGATTCAGCAGTCCCCTGCCCTCGGCCTCCTTGATCCAGGCCTCGTCATAGCCGTTGCCGTTGAAGACGATGCGCTTATGGCTTCGGATCACGTCACGGATCAGATCATGCAGCGCCGATTCAAAGTCGTTCGCATTCTCCAGGGTGTCAGCATACTGGCGGAGAGACTCGGCTACAGCGGTATTCAGCACCACGTTGACGCCGGAAATGGACGCGGAGGAGCCGGGCATACGAAACTCAAACTTGTTGCCGGTGAAAGCAAAGGGAGAGGTGCGGTTCCGGTCGGTGGTATCCTTGGGGAATTTCGGCAGCACATGGACGCCGACCTTGATGAGCTCTTTTTTGACGCTGCCGTAGGGCTCCTCGTTTTCGATGGCGTTCAGGATGCTCTCCAGCTCCGCTCCCAGGAACATGGATACGACGGCAGGAGGCGCCTCGTTGGCCCCCAAGCGGTGATCGTTGGCCGCGGAGGCGACCGAAATACGAAGCATATCCTGATAATCGTCCACAGCCTGGATCACGGCGCACAGGAAGAGCAGGAACTGGGCGTTCTCATAGGGCGTCTCCCCCGGCTCCAGCAGATTCACGCCCTCGTTGGTGCAGATGGACCAGTTGTTGTGCTTGCCGCTGCCGTTCAGGCCGGCAAAGGGCTTCTCGTGCAGCAGGCAGACCATGTCATGCTTCCGGGCGATCTTCCGCATAAGCTCCATGGTGAGCTGGTTATGGTCGGCGGCGATGTTGGTGGTGGTGAAGATCGGGGCCAGCTCGTGCTGTCCGGGAGCCACCTCGTTGTGTTCAGTCTTGGCCATAACGCCGAGCTTCCAGAGCTCTTCGTTCAGTTCCTTCATGAAGGCGGCGACTCGAGGTTTGATGGCGCCGAAATAGTGGTCGTCCAGCTCCTGACCCTTGGGAGGCCTGGCTCCGAAGAGGGTGCGGCCGGTATAGATCAGGTCCTTGCGCTTCTCATAGACCTCCCGGTCGATCAGAAAATACTCCTGCTCCGGTCCCACCGTGGTCCTGATGGAAGTGACGCGGGTATTTCCAAACAACCGCACGATCCGCAATCCCTGGCGGTTGATGGCTTCCATGGAACGCAGCAGAGGCGTTTTTTTGTCAAGCGCTTCCCCGCCGTAGGAGCAAAAGGCCGTTGGAATGCAAAGAATGCCGTCTTTGATAAAGGCGTAGGAGGTGGGGTCCCAGGCAGTATAGCCCCGGGCCTCAAAAGTGGCGCGCAAACCGCCGGAGGGGAAGCTGGAGGCGTCAGGTTCACCCTGGATCAGTTCCTTGCCGGAGAACTCCATAATGACCCGGCCGCCGCCCACGGGAGAGAGAAAGCTCTCGTGCTTCTCGGCGGTGATGCCCGTCATGGGCTGGAACCAGTGGGAATAGTGGGTCGCTCCCTTTTCGATGGCCCAGTCCTTCATGGCGTTGGCCACAACGGTGGCGGCCGCGCTGTCCAGGCGCTTTCCCTCGGTCATGGAAAGCTGGACCTGCTGAAACACGTCCTTCGGCAGCCGCTGCCGCATGACAGAGTCGTTAAAAACCATAGAGCCAAATGTTTCGGGAATCGGATTCATCGGTCCAACCTCTTTTCAAAATAAAAGTACAAAGCCAACGCTTTGCCATGACAAAGTTTATACCCACACGTATCTCGCGTCAAGAGAGCAGATTACCCAAAATAATCTGCGCCGTTCCAGCTGCTCCTGCTGTATCCCACAAAAGTACGAGGCTGTTTTCGCCTTTCCGCTTGCCTGGGGAGCAAAGTGGTGCTAATATAATCTTCAAGGAGATGATTACATGAAAGAAGACGCCGTTACCAGGAGAAATCTGTGGTTTTTCCCCCTCGGAACCATCGGGCGGGACATGGTTTATAATCTCGTCACCACCTACCTGTATTCCTTCGTGCTGTTTACGCATAAGCTCACCCCGGCCCAGCTCACCGCAATCGGCGCGATCATGGTCTGCGCCAGAATCTTTGACGCGCTGAACGATCCGATTATGGGCAACATCATCGAGCGCACCCGCAGCCGCTGGGGCAAGTTCAAGCCATGGCAGGTCATTGGCATCCTGACGACCTCTCTTGTCATCTATCTGGCGTTCAACGTGAAGCTTCAAGGATGGAGCTTTGTGATTTTCTTCGGTTTGATCTATTTTGCCTACAGCATCACCTATACCATGCACGATATTGCCTATTGGGGTATGGTTCCTGCTCTTAGCTCCGATGCGGACACCCGCAACCGTTTCACCTCCCTGGCAACGCTTTGCGCCGGCATCGGCGGCACCATCGCCGGTTCTCTGATCCCCATGCTGACCGCCGGCAAGCTCACCATCGGCGGCAACGCCGTTCATGCCTACGGCGTCATTGCACTGATTATTGCCATTCTTGCCCCAGCGTTCCTTGCCTTTACCGTATTCGGCGTCCGGGACCAGCGGGATTACAACAAGGATCAGGTCCCCGCCGTAAGCTTTAAGAAAATCTGGACGACCATCACGCGCAACGACCAGCTTCTTTGGATCTCCCTGATCTTCCTGATCCAGGAGGTCGGCAACGGGATCGTGCTCGCGGGCATGGGCGCAACATACATCTATTTTGAATTTGGCTACAACGGTGGCCTTTACACGATTTTCAACACGGTCGGGATGGCCGTCACTGCCCTGCTGATGATTTTTTACCCTGCAATTTCTCGCAAACTCCGCCGGAAGCAGCTGATGAATCAGCTCATGCTGATCGCTGTGATCGGCTATACTGTCATGCTTCTGCCGGCACTGGTCCTGAAAACAGGCGCCGTGACCCTGCTGGGACTGGATCTCAAATTCATTTGCATTACATTGGGCTACATGCTGGCGAACTTCGGACAGTACGGCTTCTATCTCATCATGATGATTTCCATCATGAACACGGTAGAATATAATGAAGAGAAGTTCGGCATCCGCGATGAGGGGATTATCTCCTCTCTGCGGCCCTTCCTGACAAAAATGGCCTCGGCCATTACCATCGCGGTTGCAAATCTAACCTATATCGCCTTCCATCTGCTCAATTATACAAACGGCATTGCGGAGCAGGAGCAAATTGCCAACCAGAAGCTCATCGAGATCTCTCCCCAGGCAGAGGAGCTTGGAAACCAAATCGTGGCCGAAAAGGAAGCCGCCATCAGCACGCTGCTGCAGGATGTGCAGCACTGGCAGTCTCGCGCTCTCCTTCTGGTCATGACGCTGGTCCCCTGCCTGTTGATGTTCATCTCTTTCCTGCTGTACAAGAAGCACTACACACTGGATGAACCGGAGTATGAGCGCATCTGCCGGGAACTGGAAGCCAGGAAGGACAAGGTTGAAGCACAATGAATCTCACTACCCTCGTTCTTCGTTTTGCCGCTCCCATTCCTCATATTGAAGACTATCAGCGCTATCTTTTCCTGGGACCACACCCGGACGATATCGAGATCGGGGCCGGGGCCACGGCAGCCAAGCTTTGCAGCCTGGGAAAGGACGTCTGCTTTCTCATCTGCACGGATGGACGTTTTGGTCTGACGAACGCGCCGAAGGGAACCACGCCGGAGAAGCTGATCTCCATGCGGCGGGAAGAGGCCCAGCGCTCCGCCGCATGGCTGGGTGTGAAGGATCTGCGCTTTCTCGATTTTTCGGACGGCGGGCTCTACGCCAAGGACGAGCTTTTTCGCGCTGCGGCGCAGGTCGTCGGCGATTTCCGTCCGGACGTGATTTTCGCCCCGGACCCGGATGTGAAAAGCGAATGCCACCGGGATCACCGCAATGTAGGAGAAATAGCCCGGGAACTTGCCTGCTTCGCCCCTTATCCGGAGCTTATGGCGGCCCATGGCTCCCAGTCAGCACCGGTTCAGGCTCTGGCTTACTATTTTACTTCCAAGGCCAATCGTTATGTTAGAACCGGCGGCTTTCTGGAAAAACAGCTGGACGCAATATTCCGGTGCCATCTCTCCCAGTTTCCGTCAGGTTGTCCGGAAGAAAAGGCCATCCGTCTCTATCTTCGACTTCGCGCTGCAGATTTCGGGCTTCGCAGCCTCTCCCTTACCGCCGAAGGCTTTCGCGTTCTGGGACAAACGCAGATGCACTGTCTCCCGGAGGCTGGAATATAAAAAACTACCACGGTTCCAAATAAACCGTGGTAGTTTTTTCATGCTCATGCTTCAGCGAAGCATCTCTTCGATCATCGCTTTGGGGACAACACCGACAGACGATTTGATCAGCTGACCGTTTTTGAAGACCTTCAGCGTAGGAATACTGGAAATGCCGTAGCGATAGGCCAGCTCTGGCTGCTCGTCCACATCCACCTTACCGACCTTGACGACGCCATCCTGCTCCTCCGCGATCTGCGCGATCACGGGAGCCAGCATCCGGCAGGGGCCGCACCAGGTCGCCCAGAAATCCACCAGAACGGGCTTATCCGAACGGAGGACTTCCTCTTCAAAATTCGCAGTTGTCAAAATGATCTCAGCCATAACGATTCTCCTCTCATAGTCTTATCCGTTTAGTAAAGTATCCATGATCGCCTGTACTTCCGTCTCGCTCATTCCGCCGACGTGGGAGTCGATCAGATGTCCGTCAGCGCTGATGAGGACGGTCACAGGGATATAACCGCTGCCGTAAGCACCGTATCCTTCGTCAAACGAATCAAAATACAGCGGGAAGCTGTAGCCATTGGCACTGACGAATGAAAGCCCGTTCTCGACAGACTCGCCGGAATCATCAATCAGGTCGATAACCAGAAAATTGATCCGATCGCCATAGTTCAGGTAAGCCTTGTTGAAATACGGCAGCTCTGCCTGGCAGGGCGGGCACCAGGTCGCAAAAAAGTTGATAACGGTTGGTTTTCCATAGAAGCCGGAAAGCCTCAAGGTATTCCCGTTCTGATCTGTGAACACAAAGTCTGTTGCAGCGGGATAGGCGCTGTAATCCACGATCTCAGCGTCCGAGCTGCCTCCCTGCTCATCTGGTGTAACAATTACACCGCTGCCATCTCCGTTGGTAGTGTTTTCCGTGACAGTCTCAGGCAAAGCAGCTCCCGGATCGGTCAGCGTATTATACAGAACAGCGCTGCCGAGCATCATCAAAAGAGAACAGATCAATAATATTATGGTTATCAGATTGCTTTTCATACGCACCTCACTTCCTGATTCTTTTCAACTGACCGGACAGCTTCAAACAGATCTATGGGAAAAGCATTTACGCATGTGCTTTCCGGAAAAAAGCGGAAACAGACAAATGATTCTCTGAACCATAAGGAAGCGCTGCCTGCAGTCGATTATCCCTATTTTCCCCTTTTCGAGAGTATCATATCACGCATCGAACCGAATTTCAAGCGTCAATTTGATTTTCGGCTATTAAATTTTGCGCAATCTAAATGCGATGGTCTTTGGCGTGGTCCGCCATTTGGACCACGCCAAAGGAAGAAGAGATTTTCTGGCTTTCAAGGATACGAAAAGGCCGTAGGCTTATCCGCGGCGAGGCCGCGGCATCGGCGATTCGTATCACCAGGCTTTTGTTTTGTCAACCCTCTCAGGTACTATTATAATAGCATAAAGACGTCGAAAAATGCTGAATTCATGATGAATAAGCTGTAAAATCTTTGTTAAAGAAGAATCTAAAAACCGTAACAATCATAACAAATCAGTGTTGAGCAATACAAAAATCATCTCATTTTTTCCAGAAAAAGCGATATTTCAACTCTTTTTCAAAACCCAGCTTTCGGTAAAACTCCATATCCGAGATTACATAGGCATATTTCGCGCCGTATGCCTTCACTCTGTGCAGCGCTTCCATTACCAGAGCGCTTGCAAGCCCCTTTCCTCGTGCTGCCGGGACAGTGCACACGGGTTCTACATAGGCATAATCGGTCTTTTTCATATACCACATGCAGCAGTATGCCTGCGCTTCCCCCGCCACGTTCACAGCGCTCACGCTTAGCGAAGGATCAAAGTGCATGCGCCGACGCCCTTCAAAAGGCTCGTGCTTCTCAAACTCACTCCGGTCCTCGCCGTGGTCAAAGCCTTGCCATAAGAGCCATTGGAAAGCCTCCAGGTCATCCCCAGGGTCCAACTGAGCAAGGTGATATCCTTCCGGCAGGCTTGCGTCCAGGCAGCCTTCCAAGTCCACGCACATGACTGTCTCCCACTGCTCCGCCGGGTAAAAGCCAGCTTCTTCCGCTGCCTGGATCTCCCTTTGATTCTCCGTACATATTGCGATTCCCAGCCCGTTTTCGTCTCGAAGCATCTGCCAAGCGTAGTCCAGCAGCTGTGGAAAGAGTTCAAAGTATTCCGGCAACACACCGCAGAAGGCCTCACCGAAATACATGTCATAAATCGCGGCGCCCACAACATGTCCCTGGTCCAACCAAAGTCCGATAGAATTGATAGCGTTCTTGTCAAATTCCGGGTGCTCGGCCATCCATTCAAATCGTGCCCAGTTCCAGTTGATATGCATCCGATCCTTTTCATTCAGAGCGATCAGGAAATCGCAGACCGCTTCGTAATCTTCGTTTTGATACTGCCTGAACTCCATAACAATTTTCTCTCTTCTCCTTTTTGAGCACAACGATTCCTGCAGAGAAATGAAAAGCCTTGTCCAAGTGCCTGCCTTCCCCCACCATTCTGGGGGTATCCTTTAAGAAGATACTTCCTTAAAAAACAAAAAAGATAATAGAGAATAGTGAATAGTATAAAAGCGCAGCGAAATAGCTCTGCATAACTATTCGTTATTCTCTATTCTCCATTATCTCTTATCTTAGCCGCGTCAGCGACATTTTTGGTGCCGGTGGAGGGACTCGAACCCTCACGCCATCGCTGGCAACGGATTTTGAGTCCGCCTCGTCTACCATTCCAACACACCGGCATGCGAGGTGGATTATATAACAAATTCTACGAAAATTCAAGACCTAAAAGCGAACTTATCACAAGTCTTTGGGGATCTTACGCTTCCATTTGCCCAGCTTGAAAAGCAGGATCGTGATGAGCATACCCAGCAGCCAGTTTGCCAACAGAGACAGAAACACCATTTTTTCCTGAGTAAGTTTCGTCGCCCCCGCTTTTTGCGCAGCATCCACCAGCAAATAGGCCAGAGGGAGCCGAAGCACTACAGCCGTACAGAGTCCGATCCACATAGGCGTCACGGTGTCCCCCGCTCCCCGCATCACACCCTGGAGCACCTGGGTGACGGACATGGCGATATATCCAGCGGCCAGAATATACATCATCTGCATGGAGAGCTGGATCAAATCCTGCTCCGGCGTAAAAAGCCGCATAAGGAAGGGGCCGGCTAACAGGACCGCAGGGGTGAGGACGAGGGAAGTTCCAACAGACAGGAAAAGCCCCTGTTTCGTTCCATCCTTCAATCGGTCCAGACGACGGGCGCCAATATTTTGCCCGGCAAAGGTGCTCATGGCTTGTCCGAAGCTGAAATTTGGCAGCATGGCATAGCCGTCTACCCGCATGACCATCACGTTGCAGGCAACAAACATCTCATCCTCGAAACTGTTGATGAGGCGCTGCACGACCATCATGGCACAGGAAAAGATCGCCTGAGTAAGGCCAGATGGGATACCAAGACTGATGATACGGCTGATATGAATCTTCATGGGGCGCAGGTCGCTCCTGTGCAGCTGGAATACCTGCTTTAGGGAGAGGATCTTGCGCAGGCAGAGAACTGCGGAAATCATCTGGGCAATCACCGTAGCCAGGGCCACACCTGCCACGCCCATGCTGTCTACCAGCGCAAGATCCAGTACGATATTCAGGCTGGCGGTGATCATCAGATACAGCAGAGCAGAGAAGGAATCCCCCAGACCGCGCAGAATGCCGGCGAAGATGTTGTAGAAAAAGAATCCTGCGATCCCGATGAAAAAGATATTCAGATAGTTCCTGCAGCCATCGTACATGCTGGGCAGCGTCCCCACCGCTCTGAGCAACGGCCCTGTGATCAGCGGGCCGATGAGCATGATCGCCAGGGTAACAATCGTTGTCATCGTAATGCAGTTGCCGATAGTCCTGGAAAGAGCTTCGCTATTCCGCGCACCAAAGTGCTGAGCCACCAGGATCCCCGCGCCGGTGGAGATTCCAACGAAAAGCGCCAGCAGAAGGTTCAGCACTGGTGAAGCGTTCCCAACAGAGGCAAGGGCGGTATAGCCCCACTTGCTGTTGCCGACGACCACCGCGTCCACAGTATTATAAAGCTGCTGAGCAAAATTCCCTATCAGCAGCGGAAAAGCGAATTCAGCAATCCGTCTCCAGGGTTCTCCCTGGCTCATGTCTCTGGGCTTGAACAGATCCCGAAACTTCCCCATTTCAATATGGTCCTTTCCAAGTTCTTTGTCTATTGCTATACATAGCAGAAAACGCCACAGGATGCAAGCACCAATTGTGAGAAAAGAAAGGCCCCCGGCAGCGAGGCCGGGGGAACTGCGATTTCTTTCTCAGCCCTTGTCAAAGGAAGGATTCACGACATACATGTTTTTCTGATTCATCTTCTCCATGGCCAGGCGCAGTCCCTCGCCGAAGCGCTGATAGTGTACGATTTCCCTCTCCCGCAGATACCGGATCACGTTGTTCACGTCAGGATCGTCGCTGAGACGAAGAATATTGTCATAGGTCACACGAGCCTTCTGCTCCGCCGCCAGATCCTCGTTCAGATCTGCCAGCACATCGCCCTTTACCGCCATGGATGCGGCATTCCAAGGGAAGCCGGAGGCGGCTGTGAGATAGACCCCAGCAGTGTGGTCCACAAAATAGGTGTCCAGTCCGCTCTTTATGATTTCGTCCATACTCATCTCCCGGGTCAGCTGGTGAATGATGGCGGCAACCATTTCCAGATGTCCCAGTTCTTCTGTTCCGATGTCGGTCAGAAGTCCCTTCAATTCGTCGTAGGGCATGGAATACCGCTGGTTGAGATAACGCATGGAAGCGCCGAGCTCCCCATCCGGTCCGCCTACCTGGCTGATCACGACCTTAGCAAGCTTCGGGTTAGGCCGGGCGATCTTCACCGGATACTGCAGCTTCTTTTCATAGACAAACATCTGCTCAGCCCTCCCTTCTGTCACTCAGTTCCCAGGGCCAGGGAGCATCCAGCCAGGCATAGCGATCCATACCCATCTGATCGCTCTGCAACATCGGCCCGCACAGGCGCACGAAGCGTTCCCTGGCCTCTTTTTGAAGCTTCAGGATGCTTTGATAGAGCTCGAAGGCCTCACGATCCATCCGGTGAGTGTCCAGATAGAGTTCAAGCTCGTCGGCCACAAAGTCGATGGCCATCATCTCGGTCATGGGCGTCTGCTCCATTTCCTGATTGACCAGGTTCATGAAGGGCAGATCCAGTCCCGGAAACAGTGTTCCTCGAGCAAGCGCCTTTCCCGCATCATAGCGTGGCAGCACGCTCTTCTGCATAGGCACGTAAGCCCCGGCCAGAGCCGCATAATCAGGTAAGCTGCCGGTGCGGAAACTCTCGTCGGCAGCGATAGTATTGCTCAATTCGATTCCCCCAATCTGAGGATACCCTCAGAGCATCCTATGAGGATCGATAAGCAATTGTGAAAAACAGAAAACGCCGGAGCGGGAAAGCTCCGGCGTGGGTTTAAACCAGGTTTATTTCATGAGAAAGATATGCAGAAAATCCCGGAAAATGGGCTCCCAGGCCGTCTCGTGGTGCCGTTGCTCCGGCTGGATCACGAGCTTCAGCTTCTCGCTGGGGTAGCAGTCCTCCAAAATAGCGGCGGTCCATTTCGTGCACGCAAGGATGTTTTTTTCCAGCTCGTCCGCGGCGCCGCTGAACAGATACAGGAAAGGCTTTTCCTCCCGCAGTACGCTGTGGATCCAACGGCGCATGTCCGCCTCGGAATAGATCAGAAAGGCCGGGGAGAGGACGCCTGCAGCGCAAAACAGATCCGGGTGAGAGAGAACCGTGAAGAAGGACTGGAGCCCGCCCATGGAGCTGCCGCAGAAGGCGGTATCGTCCCTGCCTGTTTTGACGGGGAAATGTGCTTCCACGAAGGGCTTGACTTTGTTCACCACAAAGTCGTCGAAAATCTCCCCGCCCGGCTTCACCTGGGGACGGATCTCTTCAGGGCACAGGATCTCTCCAACGGATTTCGGCGTAAGCTCGTTTGCGCGCCAGGGGTCCACGTTGTGAATGCCGACGATGATGGCGGCACGCCCGCTCTTTTCTCTCTCGTCTCTCACGGCTTCCCGGGTGTACCAGCAGCCGAAGCCGGAGCTCTCCACGTCAAAGAGGTTCTGCCCGTCGGTCATATAGATCACAGGCAGCCTCTCCCCTTCCTCGTGGGCAGGAACAAATACGCGCACCGGCCTCTCCCCTCTCTCGGGGTAGGGAAAAGATAGTGTTAAAAGCTGTTCTTCGATCATGGTTAAGCCTCCTTGGTTTCGTGTATATGCGTATAGTATACCGGAAACACCTGATTTTGCAAGCGGGTAGTGGAAAAGAAGGAGCTGCGTATCTGACCGGAGGATTCAAAACCACAAAAGACTATGAAGAAGTGTTATTTCTCGCTCGCGCTCGATGTGATATGTTTGCCTGACGGAATACGTGATATTTTGCGGAGATGCCGCAAGGTGATATTCGCCTTTCAAACTGCACACAGCGAAATATTACTCGCCGTAAGCCGAATTTCACCGCAAAGCGATTTCACTCGCCGAAGGCGAATATCATTGAAAAAACTGTTCCTTTCGGAACGGTTTTTTCTGTGTTCCGAAGACTTCATTGATAGAAGCCTGACCCGGGGGTGCATTTTCGGTTTAGGGGTGCATTTTCGCCCAAGGGGGAGCATTTTACGGCAAGGGGTCCCAAATTGCAGATTCTTGTTTTTCAATGCGTATTTCTTGATTCAGTTATTAATACAGCTTAGGATCGTCCCAACTGATCGTGGGCGTGGCGTTGACGAAGTTCAGGATGCCCTGGATATCCTTTTTCAATCTGAAGGGATTGATTTCCGGCAGATCTCTAAGCGTGATCGTGTCCGTGTCCAGCATCTTCTTCATGCACATGACCAGCCAACGTACATCGTACTGTCCCTGATACAGCGGCAGCACCTTGCGGTCGATCCCGGTCAGGCCGTAGGCCGCCATCATCGCGGTGCGGACGCTGGTCTCCACGGTGAAGACCACATCGCCGTCCAGCTCCACATACTGCCCAATGAAGGCATAGTTTTTGCTTCCCTCGGGGATGACGCGCGGCCGGTCGCCCTTGCTGTTGCGCGGCATAAACTGCGAGGTGATGTAGGGCATCATGGTCAGTGACACATAACTGTGATTGATCAGTTCGTCGTAGCAGTTCAGCATGTCCAGATGGTACAGGAACTCCTGCAACACTTCCTCTCCGGTACACTGATCCATGGGCTTTTTGATATAATCGCCGTTTCTCTCGCCCCAGAGGCCGTCGAACCAGAATACGTCCTCGTCCTCCGCCTGCGCGGCGTAGTATTTGTCGTAGATCGCAACCGTAATGTCCCAGCCGGAGTCGATGAAAGAGATCGCACCGGTGTGGCTTCCGGGAGCGTAGCCGTATTTTTCGCGGATGGAGGCGACGAACTGCTTGTAGCCCTTCACGGTCACCATCGCGCTCATCCACTTGGTCTTGTCAATGCTCGTGGTGAACTTCTCGGGATGGCCGAACTTCTCATCCCGCGCGGCCAGCTTTTCCCACACGCTGAAGAAGCCCTTCCGGAGCTGACGATCCGTGACGACCGGGTGGGTGTTGTCGCCCGCGGTGGAGTTCTGCGTCATGGAGCCGAGCGTGGAGATGACCATGTCCTTTTCCGCGACCGGGACGGTGAATTCCCTGCCGTCGGTTTGCCCGACGATGGCGGTGACCGCCGTGCAGCCATCATCCATCACCAGGTCGGTGACGACCGTGCCGGGGACGAAGCGCACGCCCTTGTCCCGCAGCCAGTGCAGGATGGGGTCGATGATGGAATCGAACTCGTTATACTTGGTGTGCAGGATGCCGTCGAGCTTTTCCATGCGCGGCTGGAGCTGCAGGAAGCGGACCATGTAGCGCTTCATCTCGATCACGCTGTGATACTCCTTGAAGGCCGGCATCGTGCGGAAGCACTGCCGGGCCGGGTTGTTCTTGTATTCTTCAAAGGTGTCGCCGAAGTACTACTCGATGCTCATGCCGTCCAGCTTCTGTTCCGGCATGGCGATCATGTCCATCATCTTCCGGGAGAACTTGGGACTCATCTTGAACTTGTTGGCGCCCTCCCAGAGCTGCCCGCGGTTGACCAGGAGCCGCGCCTTGGCGTCGATGCGGTCTTCCTTGTTGACGTCCACGGTCTCCTCGGTGATCGTGCGGCCCGGTGTGTACAGGGACGGGACCTTGTTGCACAGGTACCACAGGCATTCCATGTAGGGTTCCAGCTCTCGCTCGCCACGGTCGGTGTACTGTCCCTCGCCGATCTTCGCGGCGTCCATCGAACCGCCGAAGACGGGGAGCTGGTCGTAGATCGTGATGTTTTCGCCGGGGACGTAGCAGTCGTCGATCAGGAACACGGCCGCGGCCAGGCCAGCGATGCCGCCGCCTACGATGTACGCCTTTCTCTCTTCGATCCCCTCGGGCTTGTGCGCCCGGACATTGTCAAACTGTTTCATGGTTTTCATCCTTGTATTATAGAGTAGTAGTTTTTAGTGACCCTCTCCAAGGTCATGTGCTACACTGCAAGGGATGCTGTGGATTGGTGGTTCATCCTACCGCACGACGGTTCAAGAAAGGCTCCGACCACAGCCCTTTGCAGAATTGTTAATCAGTTAGATACCGCCAGACGGTTTATGTGGAACAAGGTTACAAGGCAAAGTGTTCTGTGGATGCAGCATCATAAATCTTTATTCTGGAGGTATCATCATGGTTTGCGTTGGAATTGATGTGGCAAAGGACAAGCACGACTGCTTTATCCTCAGTTCGGAAGGTGAAGTGCTGGCCGATGTGTTCACCATTGCCAACAACAGGGACGGTTTTGAGTTGCTCTTACAGACGATCCGGTCTTGTGCCCGCCCTACAGACAACATAAAAGTAGGGCTTGAGGCTACCGGACACTACAGCTACAACATCCTCGGGTTTCTTCTTGAGAACGGTCTGCACACCTTTCTCATCAACCCACTGCACACCAATCTCTACCGAAAAAGCCTCAGTCTTCGCCAAACCAAGACAGATCGTATTGACGCGCGGACGATTGCATCTATGCTCATGTCTGATGTGGACCTCAAGTCCTACACAGACACAGCATACCACAATGAGGAACTAAAGTCACTCACAAGATACAGATTCGGCAAGGTTAACGAGCGTGCGCAACTCAAGCAATCCGTTTCCCGTCTGGTCAATATCCTGTTCCCGGAATTGGAAACGCTTGTTCCGTCGCTTCATATGGCGTCTGTCTATGCCATGCTCGCCGAGTTTCCCAGTGCCAGGCAAATTGCCGACGCCCACCTCACGCACTTCAAGGCCGTCCTGACAGACGCGTCCAGAGGCCGCTATGATCGGGACAAGGCTGTGGAGATCCGCGAGGCTGCCAGGCGCTCCGTCGGCTCTGCTATGCCCGCCAAGTCTTTGGAGCTTCAGCACACAATTCGGCTGATCCGTGAACTGGACAAGGAGATCGACGAGATTGAAGCCGCCATTAAAGCGATCATTGACGAGATGGCTCCGCCGATCCTTACTATTCCTGGCATCAGCTACCGCATGGGAGCCATGATTCTGGCCGAGATCGGTGACTTCTCCCGTTTCGACTCGTCGGATAAGCTCCTGGCCTACGCCGGCCTTTCACCGTCTACTTACGAATCTGGGAAGCTAAAGGCTACCGGTACTTATGCTCACATGGAAAAGCGAGGTTCACGTTACCTGCGATACGCCCTTTTTAACGCGACGAAATTCGTCTGTCACTGGGAACCGTCCTTCGCTGCTTATCTCGCCAGAAAGCGAGCTGAGGGCAAACACTATAACGTCGCAATCTCTCACGCTGCCAAGAAGCTCGTACGGCTCATCTTTGCACTACAGACCTCAGGCAAGGCGTTTCAGTCTGCTTGATCTTTTCTCGCTCTTTTCTCACAGGGCGCCCTTGGCGACGCTCCGGTTTTCATGCCCTTTTTTCACCGTCTACCAATTCACAACTTCTTCTCTTTTGGGGATTGACTTTTAATAGTTAGTCTTTCTGTTTTCAAAAGCAACAGATATACAAAAACAGATAATTGTTGCTTTTGCTTGCAAGTCCAGTATAATGAAAAAACAGAAAGAGGCAATCAGCAATCCGCGCCAAACTGTTGAAACGTCAACAGTTCAGTGGAGATTAACGGTTTTTGGAGGTCCCATGGGAGAAAAGAAAGAATATAAATCCTCATTGCGCTCGAAGCGATGGATCAAAGAGGCATTCACAGAATTGTTGAAGCAGAAGGAATACAACAAGATCACGGTGACCGATATCGTCACGCTGGCGGATATCAATCGAGCCACGTTTTATAAGCACTATCCGGATGTGCGCGGGCTGATGGAGTCCATTGAGAACGATATCTGCGCGGAAATGTTCCATATTCTGGAGGAATTTGACTACAATACTTTCTTCAGCAATCCGACCCCGGTTCTCCGGCAACTGATTGACTTTCTGAAGAGTGGTCGGGAGTTTTACTGTATCCTGCTGATGTCAGACGGCTCTAAAGCGTTCCTGGACAAAACCAAGCTGCTGTTCGAACAGTACATGCAGGCGAATGACAAGGTTCCGGAAAAGGTGCGAACCTCCTCGTCCTACCGTATCCGCATCAACTTTTTTGCCGGCGGGATTGTCAACCTGCTGAGCGAATGGATCACAGGACAATTGGATTGTACGCAGGAAGATATTCTGGATCAGCTCAGATTTCTGCTGAAAGGCGGCGGACTTTCATAATTGCAGCAAAAAAGCCCTGCGCAAGAAGATTTTGAATCATATATCGTAGTTTATATCCCGGATAGGACAAACAAACGATTACTCCAAAAACAAACGATACCCTCAAAAACAAACGATAACTTTCTGTGAACGAAAAATCGAGTAGGAGGGGCTGAGTAGGCCCCGACCTCTCACACCACCGTGCGTACGGTTCCGTACACGGCGGTTCAACCGCATAAGTGCAGAGACTCGTACCGGTCAAGGATGCTGTAGTATCCTGCTTGTACGAGTCTCTT
>JAFWQQ010000067.1 GCA_017545165.1 Oscillospiraceae bacterium | reverse complement strand
TTTTTTACCGGCCAGAATCGCGCCATGCTTCGTTGGCGGCCTTGGCCATATATGTCCATTATGCCCTGCGGCCGCCGCCTCGCCTGACGCGATTCTGACTCGGTAAAATTCTAAAGCTTTTTATCGGTGAATAGTATAAAAAACCGTGACGGGAACATTTCTCGTCACGGTTTTTTGCTTTCAAATCTCAAACCTGCATCAGCTCCGCTTGTTCCGGCCCCAGAACACGTTGTAGCGGTCCGGCTTCCAGTCCGGGGAGACGTCCTTCACGGCTTCCGCGGCGCTGATCTCCTGCTCGCCGTTATCCAGGTCGATCAGCGTGTAGCGGTCGTTGCCCATGCCCAGCTCCTTCATATAGCTGAGCTGGCGCAGGCCGTGGCGGCTCTCCACCCGCTCGATCAGGGCCTTGCCGCCCCCGCCGGGCAGGCTGTAGATCAGGTCCACGCAGGCGTTGTCCGCCGCCAGGATGTCCAGGGAGGCAACCAAACCCACGTCCGGCGTCACCACCGGCTCGGCGTCGGGGCCCTCGCAGTCGCAGGAGACGGACATATTGCGCATGGTGTTGATGTAGCACACATGGGGCGCGAAATGGTCGATGGTGGCCTTTGTGCTCTCGGAAATGCGCTCCATCAGCTCCTCCTGGTTGATGCTCCACATCCCCTCGTTGGGACGGCTGTGGATCTCGCCCTTGCCGATGCGCCCGTCGGCGCAGCCGATGCCGATGTTCTTGTTGCTGCCGCCGAAGCCGCCCATCACATGGCCCTTGAAGTGGGTCAGCACCAGCAGGGAATCGTAGTTCAGCATGCTCTCGCCCACGTGCATCTCGGTGAACCACTTGCCGCCCTTCACCGGCAGGGCGGCCACGCCGTGCTCGTCGGTGATGTCCACGGGGCAGAAGGTCCAGCCGTTCACCTCCAGGGTCTTGCGGTGGGCCTCCGTGGTGTAGCGGCTGCCCTCGTAGAAGGTGTTGGTCTCGATGATGGTGGCCTCCGGGAGCCGGGAAGCCAGCAGCTCCTTCACCCAGGGCCGGGGGATGATGTTGGGGCCCTCGGCCTCGCCGGTATGCAGCTTCACGGCCACCTTGCCGGTGAGCACGCCGCCCACCTTGTCAAAAATCTTCTTCAGTCCTTCCTCCGACAGGTCCCGGGTGAAATACACCACCGAGCTCTCGCCGGTCCGCTCCTCAAAGGGGACGTACTTGTTGCCGTCTTTGCCGGGTACGGGCTTGTTGCTCATGGAAATACCTCCTCAAAAGATCAGATGAAACCCTCTCTGCAAACATTATACCAGAAGCCCGGCCCAAAGAAAAGAAAACTTTTTGATGATCCTCTCATATTCTCCTTGACAAAAGCACAGGCCCGCGCTAATATATGAACAGCGATTCATATGAACGGAGGTTCAAGTGATGCCCCACGACCATGAAGCCATCCTGCAGAAGGTCCGGCAGGACCTGCCCACGGACGAGCTGCTCTGCGACCTGGCGGATCTGTTCAAGATCTTCGGCGACACCACCCGCATCAAGATCCTCTATGCCCTGCTGGAGTCGGAGATGTGTGTCTGCGCCATCGCGGACCTGCTGGGCATGACCCAGTCGGCCATCTCCCACCAGCTGCGCATTTTGAAGGACGCGGACCTGGTGGGCAAGCGCCGGGAGGGCAAGACCATCTACTACCACCTGTCCGACGAGCATGTGCGCACCATCGTCGCCCAGGGCTTCGAGCACCTGATCGAAGAGCAAATGCCAAACCCGTAGGGGCGCTTCACGAAGCGCCCGCCGTTCCGCGCCAACGCCCGCCCACCCCGTAGGGGGCGACCTTTGGTCGCCCGCCCTCTTGCCTCTCCCTCCGGGGGAGGTGGCATCCGGCGTCTCACGCAAGCCGGATGACGGAAGGGGTCCTCTGTCCCGTACCGCGCCCGTAGGGGCGACCTTTGGTCGCCCGCAATTCCCCTCGAGGGGAAGGCTATTATGAGAGGAGATTTTATCATGAAAAAGACCTACAAGCTGGAGGATCTGGACTGCGCCAACTGCGCTGCCAAAATGGAAGCCGCCATCAACAAGCTGGACGGCGTCAAGAAGGCCACTGTGAGCTTCATGACCCAGAAGCTGACCCTGGAGGCGGAGGATGAGCGCTTTGACGAAGTGCTCCAGGCCGCCGTCAAGTGCATCGCCAAGGTGGAGCCGGACTGCCGGGTGATCCTGAAATGACGAAGAAGCAGAAAAAGACCCTGCTGCGCATCCTGCTGGCGGGTCTGCTGCTGATCGGCGCGGCGCTGCTGCCGGCGGAGGGCGTCTGGAAGGCCCTGGCCTTCGCCGTGCCCTGGCTGGTCGTCGGCTGGGACGTGCTCTGGGACGCCCTCCGCAACATCCTCCACGGCCAGGTCTTTGACGAGAAGTTCCTGATGGCCCTGGCCACCGTGGGCGCCTTCGCCGTGGGCGAGTACCCGGAGGCCGCCGCCGTCATGCTCTTCTACCAGATCGGCGAGTGGTTCCAGTCCGTGGCCGTGGGCCGCAGCCGGAAATCCATTGCCGCCCTCATGGACATCCGCCCGGAATACGCCGTGGTGCTGCGGGACGGCCAGGAGCAGGAAGTGGACCCGGAGGAGGTGGCCGTAGGCGAGACCATCCTGATCCGCCCCGGCGAACGGGTGCCCCTGGACGGTACCGTGCTGGAGGGCGCCGGCAGCCTGAACACCGCCGCCCTCACCGGCGAGAGCATGCCCGTGGACGTGGCCCCGGGGGACCGGGTGGTCAGCGGCTCCATCAATCTCACCGGCGTCCTGCAGGTCCGGGCCGAGAGCGCCTACGAGAACAGCACCGTGGCCCGGATCCTGGAGCTGGTGGAGAATTCCGCCGAGAAGAAGGCCCGGGTGGAGAGCTTCATCACCCGCTTTGCCCGCTGGTACACCCCCTGCGTGGTGCTCGGCGCGGCGCTGCTGGCCTTTATCCCGCCCCTCTTTGTGGGCGGCTGGGCCGACTGGATCCACCGGGCCCTGATCTTCCTGGTGGTGTCCTGCCCCTGCGCCCTGGTGGTCTCCGTGCCCCTGAGCTTTTTCGGCGGCATCGGCGGGGCCTCCCGGGCGGGCATCCTCATCAAGGGCGCCAACGATCTGGAGACCCTGGCCTCGGTGGACGCCGTGGCCTTTGACAAGACCGGCACCCTGACCCGGGGCGTGTTCCAGGTGGACGCGGTACACCCCAGGGAGCTGGACCCGAATGCGCTGCTGGACATCGCCGCCGCCGCGGAGAGCCGCAGCCGGCACCCGGTGGCGGAGTCCATCGTGGCGGCCCACGGCAAGCACATCGACCCCAGCCGCCTGGGCGCGGTGACGGAGCTGGCGGGTCTGGGCCTGGAGGCCGTGGTGGACGGGGAGACCTTCTCCGTGGGCAACGGCAAGCTCATGGACCGGGTGGGGGCCGACTGGCACGAGTGTCATCTCCCCGGCACGGTGGTCCACATCGCCAAGGGCGCGGAGTACCTGGGCCACATCGTCATCAACGACCAGCTGAAGCCGGACGCCGCCTCCGCCATCGCTTCCCTGAAGCGCCTGGGCGTGAAGAAGGCCGTGCTCCTCACCGGAGACCGGAAAAAGGTGGCCGAGGCCGTGGCGGAGCAGCTGGGGGTGGACGAGGTCCGCGCCGAGCTGCTGCCGGAGCAGAAGGTGGAAGAGGTGGAGCGCCTGCTGGCCAGCGGCGTGAAGCTGGCCTTCGTGGGCGACGGCATTAACGACGCTCCTGTGCTGGCCCGGGCGGACCTGGGCATCGCCATGGGGGCCATGGGCAGCGACGCCGCCATCGAGTCGGCGGACGTGGTGCTGATGGACGACAAGCCCTCCCGTCTTTCCCTGGCGGTGCGCATCGCCCGGAAGACCATGGGCATCGTGCGCCAGAACATCGTCCTGGCCCTGGCGGTGAAATTCGCCATCCTGATCCTGGGCGCCCTGGGCTACGCGGACATGTGGCTGGCCGTCTTTGGGGACGTGGGCGTGCTGATCCTGGCCATCCTCAACGCCATGCGCTGCCTCCTGCCGGTGAAGGAAACCGCCTGAATAATACTGAAACAGCAAAACAGCCGGACCCTCAAAAAAGGGTCCGGCTGTTTTGCTGTTGTTGCTCTTTACTGCCCCGGGTTCATCAGCGCGTAGACTTCCCGGGAGAGCGCCGCAGTCGCGCTCTTGGCCTCCCCCTCGGAGGCCTGCCCGTCGGAGATCACGCAGAGCACATAGTCCCCGCCGGGGCTGCAGACAATGCCCACGTCCGCCCAGCACAGGCCGATCAGATCCCCGGTCTTGTGGGCGATGGGGGTCCCCTCCGGCAGACCCAGGGGCAGCCGGTCGTTCACCTGCTGCTGCAGGAGAAGGTCCAGCATCTCCCGGGAAGCCTCTTCGGACACGCAGTCCCCCCGGTAGATGGCGGCCAGGAGCCTGGCGCAGTCGGCGGCGCTGGTGTAGTTCTGCAGGCCGTTGTCCGCCAGCATCAGGCGCAGCATCCGGGTGTCCGTCAGTCCCTGGCGCTGACACCAGTCGTTCACCGCGGCCATGCCCCTGTCCTCGTCCCCGTCCCCCAGCAGGCGGACCAGGGCGTTTGCGGAGCCGTTGTCGCTGACGGTGATCATGGGCCCCAGCCAGTTCTCGCACTGAGCCCGGTCCAGCCGTCCCGCCGCGATGGCCTCATACACCGCGCCCATGATGGGGAGCTTGATGAGGCTGGCGGAGGCCATGGGCCCCTCCTCGCCGCCCCGGATCGCCGGCTCCCCGCCGGACAGGTCGGCAAAGCAGAGGCTCCAGTTCCCGCTGTGCTCCCCGGCGAAGCGCGCGAAGAGCTCCCTCACCGCGGCGCTGCGCTCCGTCCCGGTCGTCTGGGCGGCTGCGGCGGCGCCGGGTCCCGGCGCGATGACAGCGCCGGCCTCCGGCTCAGCCGTCGGCAGAGGCGCGATCTCCGGCGTCGGCTCGCTCCGGTCCTCCGGGGAGGGGACCGGGATCTCCGCCGGCCCGGGGCCGGGGCCGCTCTGCTCCGTCGGCGCCGCGGAGGCACTCGGCGGGGCCGCGGGGCGGAGCAGCTGATGGCGGATCAGCAGCACCGCTGTCAGCGTCCCCAGCAGCACGCCCGTGATCAGCACCAGGATGATGTGTCTCCCTCTTTTCGTCATACTCAGTAGTAGGAGCCGCCGAAGTACTTCTTCTCGTATTGCTGGATCAGGCTGATGTTGGCCTTCTCATACTGATTGAACACGTCGGGGTTGAAGTCCGCCGGGCTGATGGTGCCGTGATACCAGCTCTTGCTGTTGAAATAGGCGGCGATCTGCGGCGTCTTGAACTGCCGGCCGTGGCGGGCGTAGATCTCATTGCGGGCAAAGCAGAGCTGCTCATGGCTCAGGCCGTTGAGATCCGCCTCCGTCAGATAGCGGCTGTTGCTGTCCGGCAGCAGATAATCCGTCGGGGAGACGGGCTGCGGCGTGGGCGTGATGATGTGCACCGGCGTCGGCGTCGTCGCGGGAGCCGCCGGGATGATCACCGTCGTTGGGGGCTGTGATGCTGCGGGCTGTGACGCTGCGGGCTGGGGCGAAAAGGTCCAAGCGGCGCCGGACAGCAGCGTGAGGAGCAGGAAAAGCAGTATTCTCCAAATGCGCATGGTGATTCCCTCCTGTTGTCGTCTGCATCGGGGCGGAGGGCCCTTCGCCCTCCCCGGGGTTCAATCCTGGTTTGGTCCCTGCTCGGCGTTCCTCAATAGTAAGAGCCGCCGTAGTACTTCTTCTCGTATTGCTGGATCAGGTTGATGTTGGCCTTCTCATACTGGTTGAACACGCCCTCGTTGAAGCTGGCCGGGCTGATGGTGCCGTGATACCAGCTCTTGCTGCTGAAGTAGGCGGCGATCTGCGGCGTCTTGAACTGCCGGCCGTGGCGGGCGTAAATCTCGTTGCGGGCAAAGCAGAGCTGCTCATGGCTCAGGCCGCTGAGATCCGCGTCGCTCAGATAGCGGCTGTCGCTGTCCGGCAGCAGATAGTCCGCCGCGGCGTTGGGCGTCGGCTTCGGGGTGGAGGTGGCAATGGCTGTTCCCGTGCCTCCGGGCGCCGTGCTGGGCCTCGGCGAGGGGGTAATGATGGCGATCGGTCCGCTGCTGGGCTGCACCGGCGCCGTCGACGGAGCCGTCGTCGGCGCCATCGACGCCGGAGGCGGGGTGATCACCGCCGGCTGGCTGCTGGGAAGGATCTGGATCGGCTCGCTGCTGGGCTGACTGCTGGGGACGGTCTGGACCGGGACATTGGTGGTCTGGGGCTGATTCGGCTCCGGATCGGGCCGCAGCAGCATGATCAGCACGAACACCAGCACGCCGATGGCCAGGATCCCGCAGATCATCAGGGCGATGTTCAGTCCCCGGTCACTTTTTTCCCTGGCGGCGGGAGCCTCCCGGGCCTGGCGCGTCCTCTGCCGTCCGGCAGCACCGGGCTTTCTCTGCTGATCCTCGTCGAAATAGCCGCCCAAATCCATGCTGGGCTTGTTTTCCGGCTGCTGGGGCGTCTTCGCCACCGGCGCGCCGCAGTTGACACAAAAGCGCGAGCCCGGCTCCAGCTTCGCGCCGCATTGCGTGCAGTTCACAGGCATCTTCCTTTCTTGTTTGAGTCTCACAGGTCCATCTTCTGTTCCTATATTACACCATCTCCCCCTCCGATTGCAATGCCCGGTCTTGAGATTTCCCGGCGGATCCTGTATAATATTTTGGGAAAAGGAGGCGAGAGCTCATGATCGAAAACGCGGAGAAATTCTTTGACCGCTACGCCCGGGACGAGGAGCTGCGCCGGCGGGTGCTGGAGGCGGAGGCCATGTATCCCGGCAGCCTGGAGATCCGGGAGGCCGTGGTGGAGGAGGTGCTGCTGCCCATCGCGGCGGACTTGGGTCTGCCCTTCACGCTGAAGGACCTGCGGGCCTTTGAGACCCGGCACAAGCTGAAAAACTCCCCCAAGGCGGACGAGCCCATCCGGGAGGGGGAGCCCATCGAGGACCCGGTGGACTACTGGCTGCTGGACAAGGGCTGGAGCTACGATTACGAAGGCGCCATCCAGGGAGAGTAGTTTTGAGTTTTGAGATTAGAGAGTTAGGCTTTCGCTCAAAGCTCAAAACTGAAAAAGATACGGAAACAGAGCGCAAGCGCCTCTGTTTCCGTATCTTTTTCTTATACTAAATAGGCATGCTGAAAAACAGCACCACCATAAATAAAACCAATGTGGTATACTGGGTATACGGCAAAGGTCGAAAGGTAACTGGGC
>JAFWQQ010000066.1 GCA_017545165.1 Oscillospiraceae bacterium | reverse complement strand
AGCAGATTTCGTGAAAAACTGAGCGTAGAGTCTGATGAAGGCACTTTTTCGCAGGAATACTTTGTGTATTGCAAGAAAAAGTGACAAAATCAGAGCGCAGTTTTTCCGGAAGATGCCGAAGGCGATTTGATCAGCGTTTACTTTGTTTTCAACGGTTTCAGAGGACTTCATTAACGCCCTATAATCACTGGCGGGTGCCTATGATTTCGGGAATTTCAAATTGCGATTTGTCATTTCCCTTTTCGGACATAAATCAGCAGAAAATTCAGAATGTCATACAGTCCCTTATCCAAAAACTCCTTGTCGCGCGCTCCAAATTCATGTCCGGATCGGAACCACTCCTGCCATGCGGTATCGTAACACTCGGCCTCAAGGACCTTGACTTCACACCGATCCCCGCATTCGTCTTTCAACAGCTTCTCCCACCAGGCAGCCGTTTTGAAGAGTTCTGCATCATCCCCCTCGGCCCATGTTTCAAAAAGCTGTTTCCGTTCGCCTCTCGGTTCTTCCTTGATTCCGGGAACAGCGATCATCACATGACCGCCCTCCTTGACAAACGGCAGTATTTTCTCGGCAAATACACCTGCCTTACAGCCAAAATAATGATAGGCGTCAACGCTGATGACGGCATCGAAATAGTTATGCGCAAAGGGCATATCCATCGCGTCTCCATGGATCGGTATGATCTTATCCTCAAGCCCGTTATCCCGTATTCTTTCATAGTTTTCTGTTGCGGAAATCCAAAGATCGAACGCATAGACGGTTTTTGCACCTGTTTCATTGGCAACGAAAAGGGAGGTCAAGGCATATCCGCATCCAAGGTCCAGCGTCCGGTCATATCGTACATCCTCCGGACTTCTGCGGATCAATTCGTCCAGCAGTCTGAACGAGTTTGGCCCCATCAAATACTCCTTTGTGAAGTATTTTTTGTATTTTTCCACGTTGCTCATTCTGTTCTCCTTTCATGGAAGCCGTCCAATCCCGATTTCACCTCGATCAACAGGAACAGACCGGGTTACCACGCACGGACTTTCTGTCAAAACCGGTGTACCGACGGCGGCAATGGGGAATGGATCTGCTTCGCCTTGTACTGCCCGAAAAAAAACCATTCGGGCTGTCGCTTTCCCGCCCTGCCGCGGCTTCCGTTCCCGCGCCGGGCTTCGAATCACGAAAAACGGCCCATACGGGAGATGGCAATCTTTCCCGCATGGGCCGATTTTCTCGCTGCCTTCGTCTCTTTCCCTGCGCCTTCGGCGGAGCCCCTGCGTTGAGACCGTTCCGCTGCAGGGCGGGCGTCAAGTCCCGTCAGATCCTCCTGCTTGTAATGGAACCATCCGCTCTCATGCGGCGGTCTGCCGGACGCGGCGTATCATCCTTCGGGCGTGAGAATCTCCGGATCTGTGATGGTCAAGGAATCGTTGAACCAGCTGAAATCGAAGTCCGCGAGCGCGTCGGGCGAGCAGGAGAGCTCGGTTTCAAAAGCATAAGTATCGACCTCCGTACCGCCGCCCTTGACAATCAGGGTGAGGGTATCGCCCCAGCTGTATTGTAACGTCCATTCGTTGCTTGACGTCTGGAAGAAGCTGTAGTTGCTGTTGGAAGAGCAGGAGACGGACGGCGACGGGCCGTGGAACGCGCCGTCGTAGGTTACGGTGCCGCCGCCGAGATCGAAGCTCACCGTGAGCTTCGAGAGCGTGAGGGTACCGAGCGTTTCCGACACAACCGTGTAATTGCTCTCCTTCGCGGTGCCCCAGACGATGGTATAGCTGTTCTCGGCCGGGGAGCCCGAGACGTGGGTCACGGAGCCGGTGGCGGTGACCGTCGCTGTCTCGCCGTTGACCAGGCCGGTCAAACTCGCCTCCGCACAGGTCAGCGGTGTTCCGTCATACTCCTTCGAAGCGGAGCCCGTGGTAACGGTGAGCTCGGCGGGGATGATGCACAGATTCGTATCTGTAACGGTGATGTTGTAGTTTTTCGGATCGCAGTCTTCATATGTCCACGTGCAGGAGAGCGTGTAAACGCCCGCGTCCGTGCCGCCGCCGGAGACGGACGCAAGGATCCTCCCGCTGCCCCAGACGATGCCCCGCTCCGTGCCGAGCTGGTAGCCTATGTCGCTGATGGAGTTGCAGGCGCTGAAGTTCCCGCACTGTTCCTCGCCGTTATATACGATCTTGCTCCCGTCGTGCAGGCTGACGCTGATCTCCATCGGGGTGATGGTCAGGCTGGTGTTGGTGAAGACGAGCTTGACGTCCTTCGCGCTGCCGGAAAGGGACACCTCGGGAGCGATCGTGTAGTCGCCCACATCCTTGAAGCCGTCGAAGCGCAGCACGATCTGTCCGTCTGGAAGGGAAAAGGTGGCCTCCGCCCCTGTCGTGATCTCCATATCATCGACGATCTCGTGGAAGTCCACAAGCGTCGCATCCGCGGAGCTCGGGCAATTGGGGAGCATGATATCGCCGGAAAATTCGGCGGTATAGCCGCCGAGGTCGATGGTCACGATCTCCGTCGTATTCTCCACATAGGGCGTGACCGTCAGCGTGCCGAGCTCCTCGCTGACGATGTAGTTGGACGGGTTTGCCGCGCCCCAGTCGATCTCACAGGTATTGACTGAGGTCCCGACCTCCGTCTGCGAGCCGGTCGCGGTCACGGTGATCGACTCGTCGACATGGACCTGTGTATACTGCGCCTCCTGCAGGCTCAGCGGCCTGCTGTCGTAGTTGGTGATCTCGCTGTCGATGGCGATGCAGACGTTGGTATAGTCCGCCATCAGACGGTGCGCCGCGCTTTCCTCTACGCGCAGCGCCGTTTGCTCCGTCATCGCCTCCGTCCCGTCGCGCGCAGGCAGCCCATTGATGCGCGCGTCCAGGACCGACCTGTCCCATCCCGTATCCTGGACGGCCTGGTCGAGCAGATCCGGATTGTCCGCATACAGGCGCAGGAGTTCCTCCGGGAGCTCCGTCTCGGCGACTTCTTCGACCAGGAATTCGATGCTCTGCGCCGCATCTTCACTGTGAAGGAAGATGGTCAGCTTCTGGCCGGCGTACAGCAAGATCTCTCGGGTCTCACCCGTCAGCGGGTTCGTCCCGTGTACCCAGGTGACGCCGCAGATCCCGTACAAGACCTCTGCCTCGGTCGACTGCGTGAAGGCGTAGGACAAGTTCCGCCAGGCAGGCATATTTTCCTCATAGCCCGGGCAGCTCCGGACACCTGCCTCCGACACAGTCAGCGGCATCCCGTCGTAGACCTTCTCCGCGCTCGCCGTCCAGATCGTGAGCGGCGCGGGGTCCACCACCAGCATCCCATCTATCGTTTCGATACTGGAAAAATGATTGGTGACATCCTCTCCCTTGATGTTGTAGATCGTGTAGCTCCCCACCGGGTTGGGGGAACTCCCCGCGTCGATAAGGCTGCCTGTAGCCGCCGCGCGGACAGACAGCTCCGAGGGGAGACCGTACACCAGCACATCGCTAAAGCGCGTGAGCGGCGTACCGTCGTACAGCTTGCTGGCGCTCTGTGCCACAAGCGTGACCTTGCCGTTCCAGGTCCAGTCGCCCGCGGCGTCGTAGTCGGACCACTCGCAGGCCTCTTCGACCCGGCGGCCGATCTCCGAGTCGTTCCAAATCTCCTCCTCCACATAGTCGGGCAGTATTGTCTGCGTCAGAGGCTCTTCTTTCGGCTCCGCAGGGCTCTGCTCCCCGCTCCCGTTATCCTCCGTGCTGAAGACGACCGCCGTTCCAGCCGGGATGGGCATCGGCCTCGCGACGCCGTCCGCGTCCGTGTAGGAGACCTCTGCGGTTCCTTCCAGGACCCCCACCGTGCTGCTGCGCCGCTCCGGGTCCTCGGATACGTAGACGATGGTGCCGCGGATGCTCACGGTCACATTGGCGGTCTGGATGTCCAGGGTCTCCTCCTCGCCCAAATCATCCCGCACATCCAGGAACAGCCCGCCCTTTTTGAGGGCCAGCTGCCAGCCGTTGGCGCCCTGGATGAACTTCACCCGGCTGTTGGCATCCATCGTGACTGTCCGATCGGGGGAGAGTGCGACGGACACCAGAGCGCCCTCGCCCGTGATGATCGCCTCTTCGCTGCCGATGCGGTCGTTTTCCGCGGCGGGACGGGACTCGCCGGACTCATCCTGGATTTCCACCTCGCCTTCGCAGCGCAGCAGGCAGATGGTCCCTTCGGTGGAGCCCTCCGCTTTTGCCGGCGCCATACGGCTCCCGGACAGGATAAAGAGAAAGACCAGGACGAAGATCATGCTTTTTTTCAGATGTCGAACAAACATAGGACAGCTCCTTTCCTTGGCTGTGCGTGTCTTCCGTCGTACTGGATGATCTGGCGAAGATGGATCGCCCGACTGTGGTGCGGTGTATAAAGGCCGGGAAATGAGTACAACTCCCCAAATAGCATTATACAGGATCTTGCCCTGGAAATCAACGCCATTTCCGGCGTTTTGAGGAAGGCTCCGCACTCGGGCGGCGAAAAAACAGGTCCTCCCCCCGGCAGCAAGGGGGGAAGACCTGCGTCACGGCGGTTGTTTTCCGCGCTGCGTGTGAGGATGCACACGAGCACCCGCTCTTCGGCCAGAAAGCGGGTGCTTCCGGATCTCTGTACCTTCTGTGCCCTCCCGCACAATGCTCCCGGCAGGAACGACGCTCACCCGGTCTTGACGTCTTCCTTTTCTCTGGTATACTCATGATACAGTGAAGATGCCCAGCCGGGGCCTTCCGCTCTGATGACACTGTAGGAGGTGTGGGATGAAAAAATTGTCCCGAATCTTTTCGCTGCTTCTCGCGCTCGTGTTCTTTGTGCTGACGGCCGCCCCATCTCCCGCCTATGCGGCGAACGACGTGGAATATGAATTTGCCTTTGCTGTGCACTCGATCAGCGAGAACAAATACCTGCGCCACGTGGGGCCGGACGCCTCTGTCGATACGCTCCATGACGATGAATACTATGTGATTTACATGACGATCCACAATCATACCGGCAGGGAGATGAACATCTCCAGAATGGAGCTGCTCATCGACGCCAGGTCGTGGACCTGGGAAAACATAACCGTGAGAACGGCACACAGCTTTTCGCTGAGCAGGAGCAGCATGAACTCGATCTCTCCCGGGAAACACACCTGCACCGTAAAAGTGGACGGGAAGGCCGTTCATTCCAACACCTTCATGATGCCCCGGGACTGGGGGAGCCTGATGAGGCTGCCCACCGAAGCACAGCTCAAGTCGTATAACGGCAGCCTGCGCTCACCTTATATTTCGTTTTTTCCCGAGTTTTCCAGCTGGGGCTACACGGAGTACTCGATCGACATCCGCACGGACCACCAGCCGTATGGGACCTACATCTGCCCCATCAATTGGTGGATGAACCTGGACGGTCTGAGGAAGCAGTACGAGGATGTCTGGGCCGACTACGGCAGCCCGGGAGGCGCTTACTGCGGCCTGCAGGTCTGGGATGACGGAACGAGGGGCGTGATCATGACGGTATGGAAAACGTACTGCCGTGACAAGTCCGGAAACGTGACCGTGTTTACACCGAAGGTGATATATCCGGATACTGCCAAAATCATTGATGCCACCGCCAGCGGAGAAGGAAGCCACATCCACTGCTCATACCCGTACTACTGGGAGGCGGGCAAGGATTACCGCTTCCTGCTGCAAACCTCCAAGGGAAGCAACGGCAACACTTTCCTGACCCTTTATATCCGGGACCTGGACAACGGCGTATGGACCAAGCTGTTCGAATTTGACTCCGGACTCAAGGACACATGGATCAACAGCACCTGCGGCTTTCTGGAGGACTATGTGATCTCTACGGGCGGAGAAGTACGGACCCTGGAGTTCTGGAATGTCCGAGCCCATATGAAAAACAGCGGGAAGTGGGAAAACGCCGCCCAGGTGAAATACTACATCAGCGGCGGAGCATCAAACCTCCAGCATCAGGGCAGTTACAACTTCGGCCAGGACGACTTCAGCTGCTGGATCATCACTTCAGGGATCCCCTATTTGTGTGTTCCCAATTCTGAATCCGTCAAGTATAAGGTCCCATACTCCGAAACCGGCCAGCCCTACGCCTGATCCCCAGGGCAAAAGCGCGGCAGACCCAAAAGCCTTGTGTGATTCACCCGGACGGCCTGAGCAGATATCCGAACGCCTTCTCTGCCAAGCCCCCGGAGCATCCGCATATCGATCCGCACGCTTTCGCCACACCGTGGCCGGCGTACCGATTGGCTCCGGCCGGGATCTTGTGACCGTCTCCCGCCGTTTAGGGCATTCCCTTACCCGCACGACTCCGGACGTGTGCGAAAAAGCAAAGAATTCGTCCGTGTTTGCACTGGCTCATGCACATGCCCTCTGGCATGTGCGGACATCATTCGAATCCCTTACAGCGTGCCAAAAAGCCCAGCCCCCTTTTGGGGGCCGGGCTTCTTCTGAAAGTCCGCGCAAAAGTGCACCAAACCATAGAAAAGCCGCGTAAAAGGTACACATCAAACAGCACAGAAAACCGGGAGTTATTTCTTCAGCCTGAAAACATCGAGATCGTCAATCTTCCCAACATAATCAAACCCGAGCTTTTTTGCAAGATGCTCTGTTGCCTTCTGTTCCGGCAAGCATTCAATCACCACTTGCTTGTCCGCTGAAAACGCTTTTTCAATCATCATTTCAGTCAGTTTGCAAGCGTATCCTCTTCCCCAGTATTGGGGATATAACACCCAGCCGATCTCAACGCTGTGCTTGTCATAATCATGGTAAATAACATAGCCGATAAATGAAGCAACCTCATCTACTGCGTAAACCAGCGGTGGATCCGATAATCCGGCACAGGAAAGAAACTGCTCTGTTTTTTCCTTGGAGTATGGAGGCTCAATATACTTCATCACCTGTGGATCTGACAGCAATTCATATAACGGTGCAAAATCTTCTGGTGTCATTCTTCTTATAATCATTTTCTCTCTATAAAACCAGATTTGCCGCGGTTTTTTCCGCCGATTATTCTTCCTTGCCTTTCATGGTTCTTATGGATGAAATAAGCATACGTCTGATGGCACCGCAGCTGTTTTGGAGCGGCTTATATGTTTGTTCGTCCATATATCCTGTTTCGAACAGCAGCTCAAGCCAATACTCCGTCTCGTATACTTCTTTCAGTGATATTTCAAACTTTGATATGAAATCCCTTGCCCCTTGTGCGTATTGCGCTTCATGAATATTGGCGCCGATCGAGGTGCCGCTTCGGAGTAATTGATTTGTCAACACAGATTCACGGTGCTCTTGTTTGATCGATCGGCAAAGAACAACGATCTGTTTTGCAAATTCTTTGGATTTTTCACGGAGAACGCTGTCAGCCATTGGAATCACCTCGATTTGATTCTATCAAACGACAAAGGCGTTTTCAAGTTATATTGCCGTCTGCGCCGGCAGTTAGATTGATCCAGGCGGATCAATGATATTTCCCCTGCGGGGAAGTGCTATTATATTCGCCTTTCAAACTGCGCGCAGCGCAATATCACTCGTTCGAAGAACGAATATCACTGCGAAGCAATATCACTCGCCGCAGGCGAATATAACTGAAAGAAACCTGATTTGTCCGGTAGACAAATCAGGTTTCTTTCCTGGCACGCTGTAAGGGATTCGAACCCCTGACCTTCTGGTCCGTAGCCAGACGCTCTATCCAGCTGAGCTAACAGCGCATTTATCGTGCCTGAGTATAGTAGCACACCTGGATGGAAAATGCAAGAACTTTTTTTGCTTTTTTTCCCGCGGTCCGTCCGGGGAAAACAGCTCCGGGCCTTCCCCTCTCCCGCCCGGAAAGAAGCGAAAAAAATCCCCGGATTTTTGTTGAAATTTTCCATAGGATTGCGTATAATAGGCGGTGCTGACGAACCTGCTTGTAGCAATTGCACATCGTCCGCATTTTTCTTGGTCGGAAAGGGGAAACAAGATGAAAGGTATCTGCGTCAAGAACGAGATCGGCCAACTGCGGAAGGTCCTGCTGCACCGGCCCGGCCGGGAGCTGCTGAACCTGACTCCCGAGCGGCTGGAGGAGCTGCTGTTTGACGATATCCCCTTCCTGCGCGTCGCCCAGGAGGAGCACGACGCCTTTGCCCAAACCCTGCGGGACAACGGGGTGGAGGTCGTCTACCTGGAGGATCTGATGACCCAGGTGCTGGCGCTCCGCCCGGAGCTGACGGATCGTTTCCTCCACCACTGGCTGCAGGAGGGCGGCATCCGGACCCAGCGCTGGCAGGACCGGCTCTCGGACTATCTGCGCAGTCACTTTCAGGGCAAGGCGCTGGTGGAGAAGACCATGGAGGGCATCACCCTGGCGGAGATGGGCAACGTGAAGGCCTACTCTCTGGAGGACATGATCGCCCCGCCGGACGACCTGATCGTGGACCCCATGCCCAACCTGTACTTCACCCGGGACCCCTTCGCCTCGGTGGGCAATGGCATCTTCCTGCACCGCATGCACTTCCCCACCCGTTGCCGGGAGACCCTGTATGCAGACTATATCTTCCGCTACCACCCGGACTATGCCGGTCTGGTGCCCCGCTACTACGACCGGGACTACCATGCCAGCATCGAGGGGGGCGACGTGCTGGTTCTGTCGGAGGAGACCATCGCCATCGGCATCTCCCAGCGCACCAGTCCCGACGGGATCGAGGCCGCGGCCCGGAACCTGTTCCGGGATCCGGAGGCAAAGGTCCGCCGGGTGCTGGCCTTCGACATTCCCCGCTGCCGGGCCTTCATGCACCTGGACACGGTCTTCACCCAGATCGACCGGGACAAGTTCACCATCCACCCGGCCATCCTCGGTCCGCTGACCGTCTATGCGCTGACTCCCGGCCCCGCCGACAAGGGCGGCCTGTGCATCCGGCAGATCGACTCGGATCTGGAGAGCATCCTGGCCGAAGCTCTGGGGCTGGACAAGGTGGAGCTGATCCTCTGCGGCGGCGGCGATTTGATCGCGGCGGCCCGGGAGCAGTGGAACGACGGTTCCAACACCCTCTGCATCGCCCCGGGGAAGATCGTGGTCTACCAACGCAACGACGTGACCAACAAGATCCTGCGGGACAAGGGCATGACCGTGCTGGAGATCCCCAGCGCGGAGCTGAGCCGGGGCCGCGGCGGCCCCCGTTGCATGTCCATGCCCCTGGTCAGAGACGAGCTCTGACGAAAATGAAGAAATGAAGCTCGGCTGCGCCTAATGAAGAAATGAAGAAATTTTGGTGTCGCTGCGCGACGGATTGATATTCCCCCTATTCCCCAGTGTCCGCACTGGGGACTTCCCCCGAAGGGGGAAGCAAGGCCGCCTCTTGCCTCCCCTGGGAGAGCGCGCGGCTTCGCTCTTGCCTCCTCCTCAAGGGAAGCAAGGCCGCCTCTTGGCTCCCCCTCCGGGGGAGCTGTCGAACGAGCGAAGCGAGCGAGACTGAAGGGGTCTTCATTCCTTCATTCCTTCATTCCTTCATTCCTTCATTCCTTCATTCCTTCATTCCTACATTCCTTCAGTCCTTCAGTCCTTCATTCCTTCATTCCATCATTCCTTCATTCCTTCATTCCTTCATTCCGTCATTCCTTCATTCCTTGGGCGT
>JAFWQQ010000016.1 GCA_017545165.1 Oscillospiraceae bacterium | reverse complement strand
CTGCCTCATACAGGGTATAATCTACCTGCTTTTTATTTTGCTTCACAACCTAATATTAAGCCGACAGCCGCCCCTTTTTCAAGGGACGGCTGCCGTTATTTTACTCTTTTTTCGGGGCTGACTTTTGAGACAGCCCCTTTACTACGAACTGCGAACTACGAACTACGAACTACGAACTACGAACTGCAAACTCCGCTCAGGCCCAGACGAACCAGATCACCAGAGCGCCGGAGACGGCGGCGATCAGCGTGAAGGGGATGCCGATGCGCAGGAAGTCCCTGGTGGAGACCTTGTAGCCCTCCTTCTGCAGGACGCCGATGCCGGCGATGTTGGCGGAGGCGCCCACGGGGGTGATGTTGCCGCCCAGGGTGGCCCCGATCAGCAGGCCGAAGGCGAAAAGGTAGGGGGGGATCTCCATCATCTGGGAGAGGCTGGTCATCACCGGAAGCATGGTGGCCACATAGGGGATGTTGTCGATAAAGGCGCTGATGAGGACGGAAAAGCCCACGATCATCGTGTAGGTCAGAAGCACCGAGCCGCTCCCCAGGTCCGCGAAGAGCCGGGCGATGGCGTCGATGACGCCGGCCTCGGTGATGCCCCGGATCACCAGGAACAGGCCCGTCAGCAGGGCCAGGGTCTTGTAGTCCACGGCCTTCAGCACGTCCAGGACCAGCTTGCCGTTTTTCTGCCGGATCAGCTCATAGATCAGCCCGATCACGGCCACGCCGCAGCAGATGAGACCGTTGGTGAGCTCGGGCCGGTTTTCGAACTGGGAGGCCAAGATCAACAGCAGCACCGTGCCCAGCATCAGCCAGGTGGGGAAGTAGTCCTTGACCTGGGCGGTGACCTCCTCGCGGATCTTCTCCTTGTCCTTCCGGAAGTTCCACAGCAGCACCGGGATGGTCAGCAGAGCGCCCAGCTCAACAGCCCAGGCGATGCCGAACCTGCCCCGGAACCAGAAGAAGTCGTTGAAGTTCATGCCAACGTGGCCCGCCAGCAGGATGGAGGTGGTGTCCCCCACCAGGGTGGCGGCACCCTGGAGGTTCGAGGATACAGCGATGGCGATGATCACCGGCACCGGGTTGGTCTTCAGCTTCTTCGCCATGGCCAGCCCCACCGGGGCCACCATCAGCACCGTGGCCACATTGTCCACAAAGGCGGAGATCACGCCGGAAAACAGGCTCAGCGCCACCACGGCCCACTGGACGTTGGGCACCTTCCGCATCAGCTTTTCCGCCATGCGGGCGGGCATATTGCTCTGGATGAAGAGCTCCACCGTCACCATGGTGCCGGCCAGCATCATCAGCACGTTCCAATTGATGGCGCCGAAGACCTCCCGCCAGGGCAGGATGCCCAGCACCAGAAACACCAGCGCGGCCGTGAGCGCGATGATCCAGCGCCGCTCCGAGAAAACCAACAGCAGCACGTACATCGCAGCGAAGAGGATCAGCGCCAAAATCATAGGGTCCATCGTTATCCCTCCAAAGAAAAAGCAGATACGGCCCGCCGCCGTATCCGCAAAAGCCCGCAAAGACCCCATGTACGACGCGCAAGTCATACATGAGTCTCACAATTTCAAGAAAAACCGGACGGGAAACCCGCCGTGATGACGATTTTTCTGCGGTTTCCCGCCTGTTACTCCCTCATGGCGGAAGTATTGTATCACGGCCCGGCCCACGCTGTCAACGACTTTTCCTCAGCCGAAGCGGGCCGGGATCAGGGGGCGGTCCCAGAAGACCTCTCCCCCGCTCCCGGCGGCCAGCTCCTCCAGCACGTCCCGCAGGCCCTCCAGCAGCGCCGTTTCCCGCTTTTTCGAGCGGCGGCCCCGGACGTCCAGGAGCTGCCGCTCGGCATAGACGTCCCAGCTGACGCAGAAATCCTCCTCGTCTTCGTGGGGGAAAAAGCTGAGGGAGGCGGTACAGCGCACCCGTCCCTCGCCGCTGCTCACCGTCAGCGCCGCCCGCACCGCGTGCCGGGGCCGTCCGTTCCCCGGATGGCTCGCCGCAAAGTATTGTTCGTACACGTTGAAATCCATGCCGCTCCTCCCCGTTCCCTCGTCTCCTAAAACCTAAGTAAACGATGATTAAATCGGCGAGAGCAGATTGCGAGAGAATTAGGGTTCTGATGAAGGCAGTTTTTCGCAGGAATACTTTGTGTATTGCAAGAAAAAGTGACGAAATCAGAGCACAAATTGTCCGCAAGCTGCCGAAGGCGATTTGATCAGCGTTTACCTAAAACCTCTATTCTCTCAGCTCCCGATCCTGCTCCAGCTGCTCCACCTTGCCGTGGATGCGGCCCAGACCGTACATCAGCAGGGTCGCTAGGGCCACGTTGACCGCGCCGACGGCATTGCCGCTGAAGGCGTTGACCACGCCGACCACCAGGTTCATGACGCCCACCGCCAGCAGCATCCGGGCGATCCAGTTCAGGTGATCCAGTCGGGACTGGGTGTCGGAGAAGAGCTCGAAGGTCCCCTCCTCCGCTTTGCGGCGGACATAGATCCACTGGATCATCCGGCCCACGTACTCCGCGCCGATCTCCTCCAGAAAAGCCACGTAATCCGGGTCGTTCTTCTGCATCTGCAGGCGCACGACGTACTCGCCGGGCTCGCACTTTTCAAAGGTGTAGCGGCAGAAGCCCACCTCCGCCAGGGCCCAGCCCTGCATGGCCATCTGGTTCAGCCAGCGCTCTTCCCTGTCGAAGTCCCAGACCCAAAACCATTTCCGAACCGTCTTTCTCTCAGCCATTGTCGTCCCCTCCCAGAATCTCTTCTCCGTTGCGTACCAGCTCCTTCAGCCGGTCCAGCTCGTTTTTCAGTGCCAGCAGCCCCTGGGCCGTCAGGCAATACTCCTTCTTGCGGCTGCCGCTCTCGCCGGGCAGCAGTTGGATCCAGCCCTTCTCGCTCATGCTGCTCAGAGCCCCGTACAGGGTCCCCGCCGCCAGGCGCACCCGCCCGCCGGAGAGCTCCTCCGTGCGCTGCATGATGCCGTAGCCGTGCTGGGGCTCGTACAGGGAGAGCAGGATGTAGTAGGTGGATTCCGTCAAAGCAAAGTCGTTGTTCATCCTTCTCATCTCCATCGTCGCTCGATATATCCGCTTCCGTTGTATCGTCTATCGATATATCGTGAGCTGAGTATATCGCAAGCCGATATACTTGTCAAGAGGGTTTCGTCAATTTTTTGCGAAAATCTGAGCGGGCCGGATCTCTCCGGCCCGCCTGGCAAATCTCAAAACTCAAAACTCCCAGAAAACAGGACTGCCATCCTCGCCGCTGAGGCCGATGGCAAAGCGGCGGGGCGTCCCGTCCGGATCCACATAGGAGATGCCGCAACCGGGCAGATCTCCATGGATCACCAGCTTCAGCAGCAGGGGCCGCTCCGGCGTCAGCTCCGGCAGGCTCCCCAGCTCCTGCGTCACAAAGTGGAACTCCTGCTCGGCCTCCTCCCAGGAGAGGGAGAGGAAGCTCAAGTCCCGGATCGGCCGGTCGGTGGAGAGCAGCAGCTCTACCGCCCATTCTCCGTCCTCGATCACAAAGCTCTCGTGCGCGGGCAGGGGCTCCTCCGCAAAGCGGAGGCTCAGAGTCGCCCGATCAGGGATGGGCTCCAGGATCTCCTCGGCGCCGATGCCGGTGGCGAAGTAGATGTTGTCGCTGACGCGGCGCTCCTCGCCGAAGTCAATGTGATTATAGGGCCGACCCTGAAAGACCATTTCGCCGGTCTGTCCCCCGTCCAGGCAGTAGGCCGTCTGCACGTCCTTCTCTCCGAAGTGCCGGGCGAACTCATTCACCGTCCAGCTGCCGGCCTTCTCCGGGCAATGGTTGAGGGACATGTAGAGATAATGCAGCTCGTCCACGATACCGATGCCGGCCCGGGAATAGCCCTGGTTGATCTCTCCCACCGGGTACCAGGAGCACTCCTGTACCTGGCCGTCCCGGATCAGGATGGGACCGAAGGCCATGGAGAAGAGGATGTCGTTGTCCGCGATAAACCGCTCCATCCCCTCCCGGTTGAAATTCTCTCCCAGCTCGGTGTAAAGGAACTCCCCCTTGCTGTTGACGAAGCAGTTCTCCAGACAGCTGGTATAGGTGTAGGAGCCGGTATAGGTGTACTCGGGGAAGCGCAGCAGCTGCCGGTCATAGACCAAAAGGCCCAGATCCCGATTCTGGTAAAAGTCCGCGTTCAGGCTCAGCACCGCGTTGGTCTGCTGGTGCAGCTCCGTGGAAAAATAGCGCTGCGACGGATTCACCATGTCGTCCGCCAGCTTGCGGCGGAACTGGGAAGCGTCGGCGATCTTCACCTCCGCATAGGAGCAGGTGCAGCCCGCCACCACCTCTTTCCAGCAGATCACCAGGATGGTCTTGTCCAGATAATACTCGATGTCCTGCCGATCGGCGCCCCGATAGAAGTCCGCCAGAGGGTCGAAGATCACCGTCTCGTCCTCGCGCAGCAGCCCCAGATCCCGGGCCTGCTGGATGATACCCAGGGTCTTCTCCGGCTCGTCCAGGCTGATGCTCCCGTAGCAGCTCTCATCGGGCTCCGGGCCGCTGGTAGCCCCCTCCGGGATCACATAGCGGGTGCGCATGGGGATTTCGGCGGGCTCCGCAAACGCTTCGGTGCAAGCACAGACGCTCAGCAGCATCAGGCTGCTCAGCAGGAGCGAAATCCATCGTTTCATAGTTCTTCCTCCCTTTTCAGTCCAGCAGCTTCAAAGGCTGCCATTTCAGATAATCTCCGGAGACCAGACTGTAGCGGATCCCGTTCTTTTCCCCCAGGATGCTGTCGCCATAGCGGGTCTCTCCGTGGATGTGCGCGTAAATCAGCTGCTGGGCGCCGTATTCCTCCGCCATGCGGGTGAAGGGGCTTTCCTCCTCCAGAATGCTGGTGGGCGGATAGTGCAGGAAAACCAGATAGCGCCGGAAGCCCGCGGCCCGGGCGGCCTCAAAGGATACACGCAGGCGCTCGGTCTCCCGCTCCACAAGCTTTGCGGCCTTTTTCTCCTCTTCCTCGTCCCAGCCCAGGATGCGGCCCCTGCGGTCCAGATAAAAGGGGCCCTCGAAGCAGGCGCCCTTGGTGCCCACCAGGGCGTAATCTCCATAGCTGTAAAAGTTGCCCTGGAGAAAGGACAGCTTCCCTTCAAAGAGCCGGTTCAGCTCCCCGGTCTTTCCCGCGTCCCAGAACATGTCGTGATTGCCCCGAAGCAGGATCTTCCGCCCGGGCAGGGCCTGGATATAGCGCAGGTCCTCCTCGCACTCCGGCAGCTTCCGCCCCCAGCTGTGATCCCCCGCCAGCACCAGGGTGTCCTCGGGCGTCAGGAGCTTTTCACAGGCCAGGCGCAGCTTTTCCTCGTGGTTTTTCCAGACCCGCTCCCGCAGCTGGCGCCGGGCCTTCAGCTCGGACTGGAAGTGCAGATGCAGATCTCCGATGGCATACAGCGCCATGGGCATCCTCTCCTTTTTCCCCTTCACTTTATCACAGGGGCGGCCGACTTGCAAGCGGACTTGGTTTTTTTCAAAAACGTGGTATACTATCCATATCTCAAACAAACGGGAGGTATTCGCGATGTTTCTCAAACTGACCAAGCAATTCGGCAAGCCGATCTGCGCGCTGCTGTTCGGGATCTTCGGCCTGATGGCGGGGCGGAAAAAGCCCCTGCCCCTGCTGGCGCTGCTGGGCATGCACACGGCGGAGTTTTTCCTTGTGGGCCGCAAAACCGCCGAGGAGCGGGGTCTGCCCCGGGCGGAGGGTCTGGCCAAGTGTCTGGCCTTCGGCTTCACCTGGTGGCTGCCCCTGAAAAAAGAGGGCTGATACTATCCACCGATAAAACCCTTCATTTTTTACCGGCCAGAATCGCGCCATGCTTCGTTGGCGGCCTTGGCCATATATGTCCATTATGCCCTGCGCCCGCCGCCTCGCCTGACGCGATTCTGACTCGGTAAAATTCTAAAGCTTTTTATCGGTGAATAGTATGACCCGGCCTTTCCGGGAGAACAGGAGGCAGACCGATGGGAGAAAGACACATGCCCGCCGCGGCGGAGCTGATCGAGATCCTTGCCCGGCTGGGGCTGCCCGGGATTCGGGAGGACGAGCTCAGACCTTTCACCGACGGGGAGGACGGCACGCCCTACGCCGTGTGGCACGTCCGCCGCGGCGGGGAAAGCTGGGTCCTCAAGCGGGCCAAGGGTCTGGAGCTGGCGGTATACCGCAGCTTTTTCCGGGAGCGCAGGCCCTATGTCCCGGCGTTCCTCGGCTCTGTGGACTGCGAAGGCGAGAGCTATTTCCTCATGGAATACTGCCCCGGCGAAACGCTGTGCCGCTGCGACCGCCCCAGACTCACCCTGGCTCTGGACGCGCTGACGGACATGCAGGAGGAGTTCTGGCAGCGGGAGGAGCTCTATGACGCAGGCTGCACCATGGAGCGCGATCTCGCGGCCATTGCGGATCGGGGCCGGTACCTGGGCTCCGCCCGTCTGGAGCGAGTCTACGGGGACTTTGTGTCCCTCTACCGGCAGACGCCCCGGAGCCTCTGTCACGACGATCTGCTGCCCTTCAACGTCCTCGTCGGTCGCCGGGCCGTCCTGATCGACTGGGAGTACGGGGGGATCCTCCCCTACCCCGGTCCCTTCGCCCGTCTGATCGCCCACTGCCGGGAGGAGGAGGGTTCCTTTTTCACCATGAGCCGGGAGGACCGGGACTTTGCCATCGACTACTACTACGCCCGCCTGCCGGCGAAGCACGGCATTTCCTACGAGGCCTACCGCCGCACGCTGGACTATTTCCTGTTCTACGAGTACTGCGAGTGGATCATGCTGGGCAACCGCTACGATTCCCGGGAGGACGAGCGGTACCGCAGTTCTCTGGAGAGGGCGGAGGCGCTGGCGGACCGGCTCCTGCCGCAGGATCCCGGGACATGACAAACCTTCCTTCTTTCAAAAACGAGTGCAGGATCCGAAAGGATCCTGCACTCGTTTTTTCACACAGAGAGACCGCTTGTCATTCCGGCCAATCTCTCAAAAGGGCGTCGCACAGGGCGCAGAAGCGCTCGGCGCTGGCGGCGGCGGTGGCCAGGACCTCCAGGTGGGAGTGCTTGGTCGCGGCAATGCCAGTGGCCATGTTGGTGATGCAGCTCAGGCCCAGGACCCGCAGGCCCTGGTGACGGGCGGCGATGACCTCCGGCACGGTGGACATGCCCACCGCGTCGGCCCCCAGGGCCTTGAAAGCCCGGATCTCCGCCGCGGTCTCGAAGCTGGGGCCGGAATAGAAAGCGTAAACTCCCTCCCGCAGCCCGATCTCCAGGCTCTCCGCCGTCTCCCGGGCAAAGCAGCCCAGGGCCGGGTCGTAGGCCTCGGACATGTCCGGGAAGCGGGGGCCGAGGCGCTCGTCGTTGGGGCCGATGAGGGGATTCCTGCCGCTGAGATTGATGTGGTCGGTGATGAGCATCAGATCTCCGGGGGAGAAGTTCGTGTTCACCGCGCCGCAGGCGTTGGTGACCACCAGGTCCCGCACGCCGAGCCGGCCCAGCACATAGACCGGCAGGCACAGCTCCCGCATGGAGAGTCCCTCATAATAGTGGAAGCGCCCCTGCATGGCCACGATCTCCCGCTGACCGACCCGGCCGAAGACCAGCCGCGCCGCATGGCCCGCCACATGGGAAGGCGGAAAGCCCGGGATCTCCTTATAGGGGATGATCTCCGCGTCCTGGATGCGCTCGGCCAGCTCTCCCAGGCCGCTGCCCAGGATGATGGCCGTCCGGGGCCGCAGATCCGTCCGTTCCCGGATGAAGTCCGCGGCCTGCTGCACCTGTTCATAGTAGGTCATGGGGCGCTCTCCTTTCAAAGGTCCAGTTCTTCCCAGATTCCCCGAAGCCTTGCGATCTCCTCCGGCGGCAGCGGGGGCTGCAGGGGATTGTTCCCCTCCCGGAAGCAGGCTTCAAAAAAGGGGATCACGTCGGCCTGCCGCAGCTCCGGACGGAGATCCACCCGGGCATAGAGGCCGTTATCCAGCGCGAAGATCGCGTGATCCCGGTAATAGCCCACATAGGAGACGATCTGGGGCTTGCGCCAGGGCTTTTGGCTCAGCGCGAAAAGCTCCTCCGTGTCGGCGGCAAAGATCGCCCTCCCCTTCCAGCGCGCCGCCTCGTGCAGGGCGACGTGGACCGCCTCCGCCGCCGGGAAGCGGTAGTAGCAGGCGGAGAGGAAGGGCAGCGCCAGGGTCTCCAGGCCCTGCTCCGCCGCCAGGGCGAAGACGCTCTCGTAGCAGCGGCCCAGGATCATCAGCTCGTTGGCCTTGCCGGTGCGCCAGCGGGGCACAGCGGTGACGATCAGCTTTTCAAAGGGCAGAGGGCAGACATCCAGCAGGGCGGCGCTCCCCACCGGGAGGAATTTCAGCCGCCGCAGCGCCGTCGCCAGAGCCGCGCCGCCCGCCTCCGTCAGGCGCCGGGCGGCCCCGCCCTCGGTGGGGCTGCCGGTCATCTCCAGGGGCAGCACTGCGGCGTCCGCCGGAATACCGAGGATATCCTCTCTCGTTACCGCGTGGGCCATTCGAACCTCCCGTCAGCCGAAGCAAATCATCAACTCGCCGCAGCGATTCCGGTTCCAGTTATCCCAATCCCAATAGAGCTCGGAGAAGGAATCGCCGAAGACCTCCTCCAGCTTGGCCGGGTCCATGTCCCAGTGGTCGAAGACCAGCTCCTGGCCGAAGCGATCCACCAGATAGGCCAGGAAGGAGCCGGCCTCAAAATACGAAATCGTGGTGGGCGTGGGGTTCCGGCTGATGCGCTCGTCCCGGGTCATGACCGCGTTGGTGATGGTATTGTACTTCATGCCATAGCCCGCGGGGGATTTGATCTCTTCGGCAAGGTAGAGATACTGCCGTTCCGGGTCCAGGCAGCCGTCCTCGTCCAGCAGGTTCCACTCCCCGGCAAGGCGCTTGTCGTCCTCGCTCATCCCCTCCCGGGAGGCGGTGCGGAGCATCCGGTTCCGGCAGGCGAAATGGGAGACGTATTCCGCGATTCCTTCGGAGAACAGGCCCAAGGAAACAGGCCGGTCCGTGCAGCTGATGGTCAGATAGTGCACGTACTCGTGCAGCAGGGCCATGGCAGCGATATCCCAGCTGTGAAACAGGCGGATGTCCCGGTTGGTACCCCGATAAAAGGCGCCGAAGATCTCGTCTCCCTCCGCGTGACCGCAGAAGTCCGTATAGATGTCGATGGGCGGGATCTCCTCCTGCAGCCAGGGCGCAAGCAGCGCCTGGGCCTCGGCAAAATCCGCATCCTGGTCCTGCAGGATGCGCTCCAGGCCGGCACAGTAGGCTTCCTCGCCCAGCAGTTCCATGTCGTCCTTCGACAGGTGCCACACCGCGGTTTCGGTGCGGACGATGTAGGGGTAGCTCACGGACGTAGGCCCTTCGGCCTCCTCCACAGGCCAGCTCAGGCCCGGCAGTTCAAGAGAGCTTTCCTCGCTCACTGCGGCGGGAAGGGGCCCTGTGAAGCAGCTCAGGCCGAGGGACAGGGCCAGCAGGATCGCAAGAAGCAGCATCGCGTTTTTCATTTCTTTTCCTCCCTGGCTGCAAGCAGCCGCTCTTTCAGCAGTTCGTAGCGCGCCCGCTTGCCGGCGTCGGCAAAGTGGGCCTCACGACTCTGCTCCGGTTGGTTTACATAACTCATTTTTGTCTCCCCGAACTGGGCGCTGGTCAGGTCAAAGACGCAGCCCAGAGCCTCATTGAAGCAGTGGACGCTGCCGTCGGACAGGGGAACGCCATAGACCTTGCCGCCCAGCAGATCCTGTACCAGGAAAGCGGTGACGGAGCACTGACCCAGGGTCCGGTTCTCCGGCGTCCAGTCCGGCCGCAGCCGGGGGGCGCAGGTGTCCAGCGTCCACAGGGGCCAGAGCTCGTTATACAGCGCCCGGATCTCCGGCGCTGCGCTCTCCTCTCCGTAGAATCGGCCCATATTCCTCACCTCGTTCTTTATTCTAATATCTGATAGAAATCTTTAAAGTCTTCCGGCCAGAATTGTGTCATACTTCGTTGCCTTCCTTGACCATATATCTCCATTATGCTCTGCGGAAGGCGCCTCGTCTGGCACAATTCTGCCTCGGAATCTTTTTAAAGCTTCTTATCAGAAATTAGTATGAGGGGAGAGCGGGAATCCATTTGGACCGGCATTGACACAGCAGGACACAGCGCAGCCCCGGGAGGGATCCCGGGGCTGCTTTCTATTCTCGTATTTTGTTCAGATCAGGATGCCGCGCTTTTTGGCCTCGAACCTCAGCTCGTCCCGGAAATTGGGGTGGGCGATGGCGATGAGCTGCCGGGCCCGGCTCGAAAGGGGCTCGCCCCGCAGATGGGCCACGCCGTACTCGGTGACGATGTAGTCCACGTCGTTCTTGCTGGTGGTGACCACCGCGCCGGGGGTCAGGATGGACTTGATCTTGCTGATGGTGTCGTTCTTCGTGGTGGAAGTGAAGGCGATGAAGCTCTTGCCGCCTTTGGACTGGCAGGCGCCGCGGACATAGTCCACCTGGCCGCCGGTGCCGGACATGTGCTTCGTGCCCACGCTTTCCGCGCAGACCTGGCCCCAGAGGTCCACCTCCAGGGCGGCGTTGATGGAGATCATGTTGTCGTTCCTGCAGATGACGGCGGGATCGTTCACATAGTCCACCGGCAGCAGGGCAATGCCCGGGTTGTCGTCGATATAGTCATAGATCCGCTGGGAGCCGAAGGCAAAGGTGGTGACGCTCTGGCCCCGGTGGATCTGCTTCCTGCTGTTGTTGACCGCGCCGCACTGGATCAGCTCCACCATGGAGTCGGTGAACATCTCGGTGTGGATGCCCAGGTCGTGCTTTTCCTTCAGAGCCGCGCCCACCGCGTCGGGAATGGCGCCGATGCCCAGCTGGATGCAGGAGCCGTCCTCAATGCGCTCGGCGATGAGGCCGCCGATCTGTTCGCTGACCGCGTCAATCTTCGTGGGGGGCAGCACCGGCAGGGCGTGGCTCACCTCAATGAGCCCGTCCACCTGGCTGATATGGATCTGCGCGCCGCAGACGGCCCGGGGCTGATGGTCGTTGACCTCCAGGAAAACGTGCCTGGCCTTCTCGATCATGGCCGGACTGTAGGAGCTCACTGTAGACAGGGAGAACCAGCCGTGCTTGTCCATGGGGGACACGGAGACCAGGAAGGCGTCATAGTCGTACATCCGGCGGATGTGGCCGGGAATGTCCCGGTAGTAGTTCGGGATGATGTCCCCGAAGCCGCCGTTCACCGCCCGGCGGGAGCCGCCGCCGGAAAACCAGGCCTCGCTGGTGAGCTTGCCCAAAAGACTGTCGTCCGCCAGGAATTCCAGAGGGTACACGTCCAACAGGGTCTGGACCTTCACGCCCTCCAGCTCCCCCTGCCGCGCCCGCCTGGCGATGGCGCTGATAAGCGTCGGCGTCTGGGCCGCGCCCGCGTCCATCCCCAGGAGCCATCCGCTCTCCACCCTGGCCGCCAGTTCCTCCGCCGTGCTGCGTTTTGCCTCGTACAGAGTCCCGAAGTCTGTCATTTCTCTCTCCTTACCGGCGCCGGCTCCGGCTGCGGTGCTCGGAATAGATCCGGTTGTCCGCAATGCGGCTGTCCGACTCCTGCATAAATTTTTTCAGCCGATCCTCAAAGTCGGCGTTATTGCTGGGGCCGTCGGCCGCCGTGCGCTCCGGCGCGGGTCTGGGCGCGGGTGCGGGCGAAGGGCGGGCCGTGGCGGGGCGGCGCACGCTCTCCCGGAGCTGGGCCATGGGGCCCTCCTCCAGGGCGCGCTTGATGGAGAGGTTGATCTTCCCCTCCTCGTTCACGCTCAGCACCCGGACCTTCACCGCCTGGCCCATCTGCACATGCTCATGCACGTCGCTGACGAAGCTGTTGGCGATCTCGGAGATGTGGACCAGGCCGCTCTTCCCCTCGGGAAGGGCGACAAAGGCCCCGAATTTCGTGATGCCGGTCACTTTTCCTTCCAGGATAGTTCCTACTTCCAAAGCCATAGTGGATCCCTCTCTGTCTCTTCCGAATCGGCTTGTGCGTCCTCCGCAAAAAGAAATACGATTTCCCCCGGCATCACCATGCCCAGCTCCCGCCGGGCAAGCGCCTCCATCCGGGCGGGATCCTCCCGGTCCAGCAGGCGCAGCTCCAGGGCCGCGCGCTGGCGCTCCAGGTTCTCCCGTTGTCCCTTCAGTTCGGCAGCAGTCCGCTCCATCTCCGCCAGGCTCCGCCCCGAGCGGGCAAAGCACAGCAGCGCATAAACCAGCAGCAGCGTAATGACGATCCGAACGATCCCCCTGCGAGCAAACATGGCTTCTCCCCCCTATGAATTCCAGGGAAAAACCAAATTCACCGTCTCATAATAATCCATTCTTTCAAAATTGAAAAGATTTTTTTTGCGGTTTTCCCCATCTTTTTTTCAAGATTTTTAAATAATCGAATGGTATCGGATATCACTCGAAACGGCAGCTCCAAAACCGGCAGCAGCAGCGGGCTCAGAGCCCAGAGATAAAAGAGAAAGCCCGCCAGGGTGCAGGTCAATTCCCAGAGGCCCAGGCGGCCGCCGGAGCTGGCCAGAGCGTTGAGAAAGGCCGCCGCCCCGGCGAAGAGGGCGAAGAACAGGTCCAGCAGGGCAGCCGGCAGCCTTCCCACCCGGCGGCGGGGCGGGCGCAGCAGATCGTAGAGCAGGCCCAGGCCCATCCCCAGCAGCAGCGCCGGCAACAGGGACAGGGCCTGGGCGCGCAGGCTTGTCTCCATCAGGAGAACAGCCGGGACAGAAAGCCGCCCCGGGCAACCTCGTCGTAGCTCAGCTCCCTGATCTTGCCCCGCAGCTCCAGGGCCCCGGCCTCCAGGTCGATGCGCTCGATGTGCAGGCCCTCGCCCCGGACACAGAGCTCCCCCAGCCCGGTCTCCAGCAGCACCGTGCTCTCGTCGAAGCCGGACACGTCCAGCACCCCGGTGACGCTCAGCCGCTCCCGGCCCTCCAGGCGCAGGCCGTGAGGCCCCGGCGGGACCATCAGCTCTTCCTTCGGCATCTTCTCACCCCCGAGGAAAGCATATGCGGACAAGCGGCCGGGTAGAACAGCTTCTCTCAGGGGCGGAGCGGTGGACCAGCCTTCTCTCCCCGCGTGCGCAGAAACGCCGCGCCCTCGGGCGCGGCGTTTTGGGATGATCACACGGATTTGGTTCAGGCTCTCTTTTTCTTGAGCTCGTCGATGCGGCCCAGGACGCCCTTTTCGTCATAGAACAGGAAGAGGATGGCGCCGATGAGGCAGGTGACGACGGCAACCCAGGTCACCGTGCGGTACTGGGCGGGCGCCACGTATTTCTCGCCGCTCTCCAGAATGGCCGCCGCCGTGACGGAGGTATAGACCACCATGGACAGAGCCTGGCCCAGCTTCATGGCGAAGGTGCGGGCGGCGAAGAACATGCCGCTGCGGTCCTCGCCGGTCTCCAGGGTGCTGAGCTCGGACACGTCCGCCACGCAGGCCTGGGGCAGGATGCCCAGGATGGCCATGGGGATGCCGGCGCTGATGGCGATGATCAGACCCCAGGGGAAGCCGCCGTCCTGCGGGCAGAGGGCGGTGATGAGGAACACGCAGGCGTAGGCGAAGAAGCCGGTGATGATGATCTTCTTCTTGCCCAGCTTGGGAGCCAGCTTGTTCACCGGCAGGTAGAGGGCCAGGCTCACCACGGTCATGATCACGGTGAGGGTAAAGGTGTTGTCCGAGGGGATGCCCATCAGGCGGGTCTCAAAGTCCGCCAGGCCGGTCTGGAACAGGGTGACGGCGAAGAAGTAGATCACATCCGCATACACGAAGCGGCGGAACTGGGCGTTCTTGAAGGTCTTGAACAGAGAGGAGAAGGCCGGGGTCTTGCTGGGCTTGGAGTCGATGTACTCCCGCTCCTTGATGAAGAAGGCGGGCACCAGGCAGGCCAGGCAGGCCACGGCGCACATAACGGCGATGGCGATGCGCATGCCGCTCTGCTGGGCAAGAAGGACCTGGTTCATCACATCGCCGCCCAGGAGCTCCCTGGCGGCATCCATCTTCACCGGAGCATCGGAGGTGCCCTGGAGCATGACCATCAGCTCGTCCATGCTTACGCCCTTGCTCTGGGCAATGGGGGCGAGGATGGCGCTGATTTTCCCGCCCTGGAAAACATTGGCCAGGGAGGGGACCATGGTGGACAGGGAGAAGCCGGCGATATAGGTAAAGGAAATAAAGGTCGAAACATTGATACGGTTCTTCTGGGTGTCCCCCAGCTCGGCGATCAGGGCGTTATAGGGCGTGCAGTAGATGGTCATGATCAGGTAGAACAGCATCAGCAGCACAAACATGAGGGTGTTGTTCGCCGCGACGGAGCCCGTGCTGGGAACGAAAAACACCGCTGCGGTGATCAGAGCAAAGGGGATGGACGCCGCCTTCAGGAAGGGGATGCGGCGGCCGCCCCTGTAGTCGCTGCGGTCGGACCAGCTGGCGATCAGCGGGTCGGTGACAGCGTCAAACAGACGGCCCACGGCGGTGATGATGCCGAAGAGCGTCAGAGAGGCGATCAGCGGATTCTGGGAGATGAACTGGCTCAGGATCCCGTTGGTGTCCAGGAACTTCTCGGCGTTGCCGGTGTAGAGGTGGACCAGCCAGGTAGAGATGATGCCGGACAGCAGGCTCCAGCCAAACTGTCCCACAGCAAAGGTCCACAGGACTTTGTTGGTGATCGGTTTCAACTTTTTCATGTGTCTCTTTCCTTCCCTTTTCATTCCCCGTATGACTACGGGTCATATCTCTTTAATTGTAAAAAATGCGGGGAGAAAAGTCAACGGCTTCTTTCCTTTCTCCCCGCTTTTGTAAACATTATCCAATTTCCGTCTCCGAGATTTGGAGGAAACAACGATTTACTTCAGCGCTTCCGCCACGGCGGCTTTGAGGCGGGCCGTCTTTTCCGGGTCCAGGGCGAGCTCCTCCCGGCGCAGATCCTCCTCCGCCCGGGGGAGCTGGCCTGCAGCCTTGTCGTAGACCGGACGGAAGTCGAAGCCCCGGTCCGACAAAGCGGACAGATCCCGGGTATCGCAAAGCAGCGCCGCAAGGGTCATGGCCGCCAGAAAGCTGCCGTAGGGGGAGGCATGCTCCCCGTCCTGCCAGTAGAGCTCCAGGTCCGTGCCGCGAAAGCGCTCGAAGAGCTCCCCCACCGGGGCCAGCAGCGCGCCGTACCGCTCCGCCAGGCGGCGATAGCAGGCGATCATGGGCCCGGCGTTCTCCGGCTTCGCTTTCTCCGGCCAGGTCATGTAGAGCACCGGCCGGACGCCGCCCTTTTCGCAGAGGGGCAGGATCTGCCGCAGCGCCTCCTCCGTGGCCTGCTCTCCCGGGAAGGGATGGGCCTGCTGCTGGAGCACGCAATAGTCAAAGCGCCCATGGAGCAGGGCGAAGCGCAGGGGAAAGTATTCCTCCCGGTGCCAGGCCAGGGAGCGGCCCGAATAGGCCAGCATGGTCAGCTCCGGCCTCTCCCCCGTCAGCTCCTGGCACATCCGGGCAAAGAGGGCAGGCATATCGTTGAAGTAGGTATGGCTGTTGCCAATGAACAAAACGCGCATGGTCTTCTCCCTTCCTGCGGCGAACGCCCTTCGCTGCATGCAAATCCTACCACATGAGAAGCGATTTGTCCATCTGTGAACAATTCCCGCAGAAGACCGCTTGTCAAGCGCAGCACAATATGTTATAATTTGTCAGTCAAGTTTGATCCCTCCGGACGATCACATTTTTTCCCGGAGGACGAAACTTTTTCCTTTCTGAGACGTTATACACTCGGAAGGGAAAACCTCAGACCCCAATCAAAAAAAATGAAGGAGCGTGTACCACATGAAAAAAGCCGCAAAACTTCTCGCAATCCTCCTGGCGCTGGGAATGATCCTGTCTCTCGGCGCCTGCGGATTCACCAACCAGATGAGCCCTGGCGCCCTGTTTGGCGTTGAGAGCATTCAGCCCTCAGATTTTGACAGCCCGACCGCTTACTATCAGGCCGTTGAGCTGGCCAATCTGGTGGCCAAGCTGCAGAACGTCGTGATCCCCGAAGCCGGCAATCAGGCCTCCACCGAGGGCGAGTTCCTGCTGGCCCTGGACCAGAGCCTGATTGATCCCTATCTGATCAATATGGTCACCTCCGAAGTCGGATTTGATCTGAGCTGGTTCCGCTCCGTAGGCCTCGGCTTCCTGGTGGGCACGGACGGCGACCTGGCCCAGGAGAATCTGACCCTGCGCGTAAACGGCAACGACATCGTGCATCTGGAGACGATCATGGACAGGAGCAGCTTTACCGAGTATGTGGCCGTGCCCGAGCTCAACAGCGCCTCCATCGCCCTGAACCTGCTCGATCTGATCAGCCAGAACACCTCCATTGACCGCGAAACGCTGGTTGATCTGCTCTCCGGCAAGATCATCACCCCCGAGAACATCACGAACCTGCTGGGCCGCTATCTCCCGATCATTGTCAACGACATCGACAAGATCGAAGTGGCTGAGGGCACCGTTGAGGCCGGCGGCATCGAAAGCGCCTGCTACATCGCCACCGTCACCATCGACGGGGAGACCGTTCTGCGTCTCTACAAAGACGTGATGACGACCGCCCTGTACGATCAGGAGCTCGAGACCGTGGTCTACTACATCTGCCGCCTCACCAACAATTACTACGGCACGCAGGAGAGCTTCCACGCCGACTATCAGGCCCGGATCAACGACATGCTCAGCGACGCGGAGGACGCCGATCCTGAGGACGTGGACGGCGCCCTGATCATGGACGTGTTTGTCGACGACGCCGGCAAGGTCCTCGGCCGCAGCCTCAAGGTCATCAGCGAGGATGAACTGAGCGCTCTCTTCTCCTATGTCACCGCCTATGACGGCAACACCATGGGTGTGGACGCCACCATCGGCTCCTACAACAAGTACAGCTACACCTACGAAGGCGAGACCAGAGGCTGGGAGTACCAGACCGTGGTGAGCCTGAGCGGCTCCGGCGAATACAATCCGGCCGACGGCAGCTTCCTCGGCGATTACCTGCTGTCCCTCTACAAGCTGGATGACTATAACGGCGATCGCGATGAGCAGACCCTGAACCTCTTCGACGTGAACGTGAACGGCAATCTCACCGAGACGGGCTTCCTGGGCGAAGTGGTGTTCACTCCCACCGAGGACCTGATGAATCTGCTTCTGAACAACCTCCGCGGCGCTCCTCAGCCTCTGGTCAACCTGCTGAAGAGCCTGACGCTGGCCTTTGTCAACCGCGGCGGCGATGGCTTCCTGGATTGCGCCTGCATCCTGCGCAGCAACGGCCAGGACCTGCTGAGCCTCGGCCTGACCGCCAACGCGGCGGAGCCCTTCCCCATCAGCGTCCCCACAAATGTGACCGACGTGGACACCTGGAGCGGTTCCATCGGCATGGCTTCTCTCAACGTCATCCTGAATAATCTGGTCGCTGCCGGCGTGCCCACCGAGGTGCTCAACGCCATTATGGGCGGCTGATCTCCCCAACAGCATTCCCTGTTTTCAAAAAGGGGCTGTTGCAAAATAGGCGCATAGCCCAGTCACCACCGTAGGGGAGGGGCTCGCCCCCTCCCGGCAGCACGGAGTATTGTCTTGAGAAAATGTTCGGCGAATTCGCAGATTGTACGAATTCGCCGAATATTT
>JAFWQQ010000065.1 GCA_017545165.1 Oscillospiraceae bacterium | reverse complement strand
CGGTGCAACGAGGAATCCTCGTGTCAATTTAGTATTCGGGCTTCTTGCCCAGTTACCTTTCGACCTTTGCCGTATACCCAGTATACCACATTGGTTTTATTTATGGTGGTGCTGTTTTTCAGCATGCCTATTTAGTATGATACCGACCCGGGAATCCGCTGACATCTTCCAATGCTTGAACCCCCCTCCGCCCGGCGGAGGGGGGTTTCCATGCCCGGGGCGAAAAAGCCACTCTGCCGGCGATCTGCCGTGGACTTTTTTGCCGTACTGTGCTACACTATCATTGGAGAATTCTATGGCAGACAAGGAACAACGGCAATGACGATACCAGGGGGACAGGATGAGATCCGGAAAGGAGCGTGCATGACGGCATACAAAAAGCTGACGCCGGAGCTGGCGCGGGAGCTGGAGGCCATCGTCGGCCCAGGCCGTTTCCAGTTCGGCGAGAAGGTGAAGGATGAATACGGCCACGACGAGATGCCCATCTACGGGCGGCACCTGCCGGAGGCGGTGGTGCTGGCCGAGACCACGGAGGAGGTCTCGGAGGTGATGAGGCTCTGCTGGGCCAACGACGTCCCGGTGACCGTCCGCGGGGCGGGCACGGGGCTGGTGGGCGGCTGCGTCCCCATCTGCGGGGGCGTCGTCCTGTCCACGGCCCGGATGAACAAAATCCTCCGCTACGACATGAAGAACCTGGTGGTGCACACCCAGCCCGGCGTGCTGCTCTGCGACCTGGCGGCGGACGCCCTGGCTCACGGGCTGATGTATCCCCCCGATCCCGGCGAAAAGACCGCCACCGTGGGCGGCAACGTGAGTACCAACGCAGGCGGCATGCGGGCCGTGAAATACGGCGTGACGAGAGACTATGTGCTGGCCATGACCGTGGTGCTGCCCGACGGGCGCGTGATGAAGCTGGGCAAGACCGTGTGCAAGACCAGCTCCGGCTACAGCCTGCTGCACCTGATGATCGGCTCCGAGGGCACCCTGGGCATCATCACGGAGCTGACATTGAAGCTCATTCCCAAGCCCCTGCGGGACGTGAGCCTGATCCTGCCCTTTGCAAATATCGCCGAGGCCATTGCCTCGGTGCCTGCCATCAAGCTGGCGAATCTGGACCCCCAGTCCATCGAGTTCATGGAGCGGGACATCGTGGATTCCTCCGCGGCCTTCACGGGCTCGCCGGTGTTCCCCACGGTGGTGAACGGCCGGGAGGCCGGGGCCTACATCCTGGTGACCCTGGTGGGCGGCAGCGAGGAGGAGCTGACGCTGAAGATGGACCGGCTGGGAGAGGTGGCCGAGGCCGCCGGCGCCTTCGACACCCTGGTGGTGTGGACGGACAACCTGAAAAAGGACGTCTGGGCCGCCCGCAGCGCCTTCCTCACCGTCATCGAGGCGGAGACCCGCCTGCTGGACGAGATGGACGTGGTGGTGCCCGTGGACCGGATCGCGGAGTTTCTGGTCTATACCCACGACGAGGCCGTGAAGCAGGGCGTGTATGTGCGCTCCTTCGGCCACGCGGGGGACGGGAACCTGCACATCTACTGCTGCTCCAACGACCTGGAGGAGGACGAGTTCAAGCGCCGGGTCAAGAAGCTGATGGACGCCTGCTATCACAAGTGCACCGAGTTCGAGGGCCAGGTCTCCGGCGAGCACTCCATCGGCCACGCCAAGAAGGACTATCTGCGCGAGTCCGTGGGCGAGACGGCCTACGAACTCATGGGCGCCATCAAGCAGGTCTTCGATCCCAAGGGGATTTTGAATCCCGGCAAGGTCTGCCACGATCCGGAGAGGGGGTGCCCCACATGCTGAACATCCTGGTCTGCGTCAAGCAGGTGCCGGACGTGAATCTGGTGAAGATCGATCCGGAGACCGGCAGCCTGATCCGCAAGGGCGTGCCCGCCATCCTCAATCCCCACGACGAGAACGCCCTGGAGGCCGCGGTGCGGATGAAGGAGTGTTACGGCGGCACGGTCACCTGCATCACCATGGGCCCCGACCAGGCCGAGGAGGCCCTGCGGGAGTGCCTGGCCGCCGGGGCGGACCGGGCGGTGCTGCTGTCCGACCGGGCCTTCGCCAACGCCGACACCCTGGCCACCAGCTACGTGATCGTCTCCGCCGCCCAGCTCCTGGGCCGCTTTGACCTGGTGTTCTGCGGCAAGGAGTCTCTGGACGGGGCCACGGGCCAGATGGCCTCCCAGCTGGCCGAGCGGCTGGACTGCAGCCAGCTCAGCTGCGTGGAGGAGATCCTGGAGGTCGACGAGGCCGCCGGAATCGTCCGGGTCCGCCGGACCCTGGAAAAGGGCAGCGAGATCGCCGAGGGGCGCTTCCCCTGCCTGATGACCGTGGAAAAGACCAAATACCGCATCCGCATCCCCAATCTGAAGAGCTGGAAGGCCTCCCGGAAGGCGGAGATCCTGCGCTATAATTCCCGGACCATCCCTGGACTGGACCCGAACCGGATCGGCGATCCGGGCTCGCCCACCAAAGTCCCCAGGACCTACCCGCCGGTGGTCGGCGAGCGGGGACAGATGCTGGACGAGGGCGGCACGGAGAAAACCGTGGAGAAGCTGCTTGGCCTGCTGGCCGACCTGCTGTAAGGAGGGGCTGCCATGAACAAACAGGATTATCGGGATATGTGGGTCTCCATCGAGCAGGAGGGCGGCAGGATCCACCCGGTCTCCCTGGAGCTGCTGTGCGAGGCCAGAAAGCTGGCCGACGCCGCGGGGGAGAAGCTCTGCGCCGTGACGGTGGGAGAGCTGCCGGAGGAGGAGCTGGAGAAGATCCGCGGCTGCGGCACGGACCGGCTGCTGCATGTGACCGGCTCGGGCTATGAGCCCTTCAACGTGGATGCCTACACCCATCTCTTTACCGAGCTCTGCCGGAAATACCGGCCCACGGCGGTCTTTGTGGGCGGCACCATCCAGGGACGGGACTTCGCGCCCCGCTTCGCCTGCCGCCTGCCCACCGGCTGCACCTCCGACGCCACGGAGCTGGTCTATGACCCCAGGACCGGGGACATCGAATTCATTGAGCCCGCCGTCGGCGGGAAGATGATGGCGGTGATCACGGTGCCGGTGATGCGCCCCCAGGTGGGCACCATCCGCCCCGGTACCTTCCGCTATGCGCCCACCGGGCCCCGCCCCTGGGAGATCGTGGAGGAGCACATCGACTTTCCCCTGGAGCAGATCCGCACCCGGGTGCTGGACTTCACGCCCAACGAGGACGACGACAGCCTGAATATCGCCGAGGCCGAGGTGATCGTCTGCGTGGGCAACGCCGTGAGGGCGGACTCCCTGCCCAAGTACCGGGAGCTGGCCCGGAAGCTGGGCGGGAAGCTGGCCTGCACCAGGCCGGTGTTCGACCGGGGCCTGCTGCCCTTCCAGCTGGTCATCGGCCAGTCCGGCGCGGTGGTGAAGCCCAGGCTGCTGTTTTCCTTCGGCGTCTCCGGCGCGGTGAACCACGTGACCGGCATTACCGACGCCGAGAAGATCGTGGCCGTGAACAAGGACCCGGAGGCCGCCATCTTCCATTACAGCGACTACGGCATCGTGGGCGATATGGACGAAACCTGCGAGGCGCTGCTGAGGCAGCTGGAGGGATGACAATAAGGAGTCCGCGCCAGGCCTGAGAGGGCGGCGCGGGGATCCGGCATCATAATACGCACAGCAAAGAACACAAGGAGGAAATGCGCTTGAATATCCACGAGGAACTGGAACTGCAGGACTGCCCCTTCTGCGGCGGGTCCGGCCTGCTGGAGGAGGAGAACGGCTGGTGCTGGTACGTGATGTGCATGGACTGCGGCGCCCAGACCGCCCACTTCGAGTACAAAACGCCGGAGGAGCGCCGGGAGGCGGCCAAAAAGGCGGCCTATGTCTGGAACATCGGCAAGGTGGTACGGAGCGACATCGGCGAGTAAACCGGCTGAAACAAGAAAAGCGAGGGGGATTCCCACCGGGGTGGGAGTCCTCCTCGCATTTTCGCGCGAGGGTGGACAGAGGGGGAAGGGGAGACAGGACGTGGGGGGGCAAGATGAGCGCGGGGCGGCGGGCGATTCGTGAATCGCCCCTACGGTGGGGGACGGACGTTGGCGCGGGGCGGCGGGCGATTCGTGAATCGCCCCTACGGTGGGGGACGGACGTTGGTGCAGATCGGCGGGAGGGGCAAGCTGTACAGTGAAGTAAGATAGTAAACAGGTGTGAAGGGACATGGTATACAGTT
>JAFWQQ010000064.1 GCA_017545165.1 Oscillospiraceae bacterium | reverse complement strand
TTAAAGTCTTCCGGCCAGAATTGTGTCATACTTCGTTGCCTTCCTTGACCATATATCTCCATTATGCTCTGCGGAAGGCGCCTCGTCTGGCACAATTCTGCCTCGGAATCTTTTTAAAGCTTCTTATCAGAAATTAGTATTCATTATTCATTATTCATTATTCATTCTTCATTTCTGTCCGACTCTCCCCCGGTTCAGGGCAATTCGGAATTCGGAATAAGTGGTCGACCGACGCGGCGTACGTTCGCCCCCCCCGTAGGGGAGGGGCTTGCCCCTCCCGCCGATCCGCGCCGACGTTCGTCCCCGGCCGTAGGGGCGCTTCACGAAGCGCCCGCCGTCCCACGGCGAACGTTCGTCCCGCCCCCGTAGGGGAGGGGCTTGCCCCTCCCGCGATCCGCACCGACGTTTGTCCCCGGCCGTAGGGGCGCTTCACGAAGCGCCCGCCGTCCCACGGCGAAGTTCGTCCCGCGCCCATAGGGGCGACCTTTGGTCGCCCGCCGTCCCGCGCTGACGCTTCGCAGCGCCGAGCATTGCTCGGCGGCCCGGCGCGGATTTCGCCGACCAATGGTCGGCGCTACGGGGAGCCCGTCCGCCGATCCCCGGCTACACCTGGGCTCCTTGCTTCAGCACGTTCCACTTCCCGCTGCGGTAGTAGCACAAAAACAGCGCGAAGAGCAGCAGGTTGTGGCCGATCATGCAGGCCCAGGCGGAGACCAGGTCCATCCCCAGCCGGGTGGTGCAGACCCAGGTGCCCAGGATCCGGATGCCCCACATGCCGGCGATGTTGATGACGAAGGGGACCTTGGTCTTGCCGGCGCCCTGGAGCATGCCCTCGACGACGATGGACACGCCGTAGAAGGGCTCCGAGCAGGCCACCATCCGCAGCACGGTGCTGCCCAGCTTGATGACCTTCGGATCCTTGGAGAAGATGCCCGCCATGGCCGGGGCGAAAGCGAAGAGCAGGCTGCCGGACAGGAGCATCAGCCCAACCTCGACCAGTACGATCAGCCGGGCCAGCGCCTTGCGCCGGTTCTCGTCCCCCGCGCCGATGCAGTTGCCCGTGAGGGTGGCGGCGGCCGCCTGCATGCCGTAGCCCGGGATGTAGAAGGCGGATTCCACGGTGTTGGCCACGGTGTGAGCCGCGGTGGACAGCTCTCCCAGGGCGTTGATCATGGCGGCGAAGGCCACGTAGCCCAGAGAGGTGCCGAAGCGCTGGAGCATGTTGGGGAAGGCCACCCGCAGACAGGGACGCAGCACGGTCCCGTCGGGCCGGATGGCCTGGCCCCGGGGCGAAACGACCGGGTGCCGGTACAGGGCCAGGCTGATGGCGACGCCGCCGATGGCAAAGGCGATGGCGCTGGCCGCCGCCGCGCCCACGACCTCCCAGCCCGCGCCCCACATGTGGATGCTCAGGCCAAAGAGGGAGAGCTGCCGGCTGGGGTAGATGAGCAGGAAGTTCAGCACCACGTTGATGAGGTTCACCGCCAGCCCCACCCGCATGGGGGTGCGGGTATCTCCCGCGGCCCGCAGCACCGTGCCGAAGATCACCGAGGCGGTGCGGGGCAGCATGGGCAGATAGAGGATGAAGAAGTAGCGGGAGGCCAGATCCCGGATGGAGGGATCCACCTGCATCCAGACGGGCACAAAGGGGCTGAGACCCAGGGTCAGGGCGGTGAAAAACAGGCCTGTCACCAGCACCGCCAATACCGCCTGGCCTGCGGCCCGCCGGGCCCTCTCCGGTTCTCCCGCGCCGAGAGCCTGGGAGATATAGGCCAGAAAGCCGATGCCGAAGGCGGAAACGCTGCTGCCCACCAGCCAGCCCACGGTGGCCGTGGAGCCCACGGCGGCGGTGGCCTGGGTGCCCAGAGAGCCCACCATGGCCGTGTCGATATACTGCACGGCGGTGTGCAGCAGCTGCTCCAGCATGGTGGGCCAGGCAAGGGTCAGCACCGTCGGCAGCAGAGCCCACTGGAATATTCTTTTTTCCGACAGGCTCTTGGTCATGGAAAATGCTCCTTCTCAGAATCGCCTCTAAACTACCACAGTCAGAACGTTTTCGCAAGACGGAAAAAGTTTCGGCGGGGAATTGAATCGACCCGGGCGATTTGCTATAATAAACAAAAAAACGCCCCACGAAGGCGGGAAAACCGGAGGAGGGAGAGGGGAATATGGCCCTGGACGCGGAATACTTCGATTCGATCTATATCGAGGTGGTCAAAAAGAAGTACTATAAGGCGACCAAGGTGCAGGAGGTCTTCAAGGAGATCCGGCGGCAGGCGGAGGAGCTGAACGCCGAAAACCGGCAGCTCCGGCAGCGGCTGCAGGAGCGGGAAAACCGCCGGGCGGAGCTGGGGGACACGCTGCTGTCCGCCCAGGAGGTCTACCAGGATATCATCGACCGGGCCAGGGAAAAGGCCGCCGCCATCACGGCGGAGGCCCGGCAGGAGAGCGAGCGGCTGCTCGCCGGCAGCAGGGATCGGGAGAAGGAGATCGTCCGCCGGGCGGAGGAGACCTTCCAGCGCATAAAGGAGCTGCAGCTGAACGCTGCCGCGGCTCTGGACGCCCAGCGGCAGGCCTTTCTCGACAGCCTGGAGCCGCGGGACATGTCGGAGCCTGCCGCCGCGGCCGAGAGCTCTGCGCCTCCCCGGGACCTGGAGGAAAAGGTCAGCGCGATCGCCGAGGAGCTCTTTTCTCTGGAGGAGTAGCGGACCGACGCGGCTCCGGGAGGCTTCGGCAGCGCCCGCGGCGAAGCCCTGCGCCCCAAAGCGCGGCAGCGGGAGCCCCGCCGGGGACTTTTGCAGAAATGCCTTGTGCCGTATCGCGGCAGAGTGTATAATAAATCCATCATTCCCGGCAGAGAGAATCGGGAACCCGAGGAACAGGAGGAATGACCATGAAAACGACCAGACGCAGCCTGACCCTGCTTTGCATCGCCCTGGTGCTGATCCTTGCGGGCAGCGCCGCGGCCAGCGCCGCCAACAACAGCAGCGGCAGCGTAGCCGTGACCCGCATCTCCTTTGATACGGCCAACGGTACCCTCAGCGGCCTGCTGTACCTGCCCAAGGGCGCTTCGGCGGAGAATCCCCGCCCCACCGTCATCGTGACCCACGGCTACCTGAACTCCGCGGAGATGCAGGACGCCAACGCCATCGAGCTGAGCCGCCGGGGCATTGTGGTGCTGGCCCTGGACCAGTATGACCACGGCCACTCGGACCTGAAAAACGAGGTCTATACCGGCACCAGCTTTATGGAGATCTGGGCCCCGTTCTGGATCAACTCCATGCACGACGCCGTGGCCTACATGTATGAGCAGCCCTACGTGCTGAAGGATGCCGACGGCAACGGCATCATCGGCGTTACCGGCCACTCCATGGGCGGCTTCGGCAGCACCATGGCCCTGGCCATGGACGAGCAGGAATTCATGGAGACCGGCGTGCGCAAGATCTCCTGCGGTCTCACCGAGGGCTCCGACTTCCTGTACACCGGCTTTTTCGGCGTGGATGTGACCGCGGCGGACGCTTTGGGCGGCGGACGCACTCTGGGCAAGGTGGCCGCCCGCTATGACGAGTTCTTCTTCAACGATCCCGAGGCGCCCGAGGGATCCGTGCGCCGGAAGGATTACGTCTCCACGCCGGAGGGCATGGCCTTCCTGCAGCGGACCGAGCCTGCCGAGGCCAACACCTGGTATCATACCAGCGACGGCGGCAAGCGCATCATCTTCGAGCCGAACCAGACCCACCCCTGGAACCATTTCTCCGCCATCACCACCGCCCACGCCCTGTACTTTTACCGGGAGGCCTTCAAGGACTATGCCGGGGATCTGAACTTCCTCGATCCCAACGACCAGGCCTGGCAGATGAAGGAGGGCTTTGAGGGCATGGCGCTGCTGGGCTTCGTGATGCTGATCCTGGCGGTGGCGTCCCTGCTCCTCCAGCTGCCGGTGCTGAGAAAGGCCAAGACCGGGGAGCTGGAGCGGATGCCCGCTTCCGGAGGCGGCGGAGCCAAGTTCGGCAGCTTCGCGCTGCTGCTGTGCCTGATCCTTCTTCCGGCCCTGTACTTCAGTCCTTTGATGGACGGCGGGGCCGACAACGAGCTGGTAAAGGTCCTCTTCTATCTGGGCTGCATCTTCAGTGTCTCCGGCCTGGTGGGCCTGATCGCCGGCCTGTTTGACAAGGAAAACCGCGGGCGCCTGTGCATGGGCTCCCTCCTCGTGATCCTCTCCGGCGCGGCCCTGGCCTTTGTGACCCGTACGCCCATGTACCAGACCGGAGCCTACTGGACCGCCCCCGGCGTCAATGGCATCGCCTACTGGACCATCGGCTGCGCGCTGATCTCCCTGCTGGCGATGAGCGTAATCTATGTGAGCGCCAAGGCCAAGCAGGGCTTCAGCTTCCGGAACTACGGCGTCAGCTTCAAGCCGCTGGCCATCCTTATGTCCCTGATCGTGGCGATCCTGACCTGGGCCGTCGCCTACGGGGTGCTCTTCCTGATGGACCTGATCTTCAAGACGGACTTCCGGATCTGGACCTTCGCCTTCAAGACCTTTGACCTCAACATCCTTCCGGCGATCCTGCGCTACCTGCCCACCTTCCTGCTGTTCTACGTGATCTCCACCGCTTCGATCACGGTGAACACCATCTCCGGCAGACCCGGAGGCCTGGGCGGCTACCTGCTGGCCATCGCCCTGAACGCCGGCGGCGCCATTTTGTGGCTGCTGAACCAGTACGGGACCCTGTTCCGCACCGGCGTGGCCGCCCACCCGGGCTCCGCCCTGTCCGGCATCGTGCTGATCGCCATGGCCCTCACCTTGACCATCGCGGCGGTGATCTCCCGGAATCTGGCAAAGAAGACCGGCAACATCTGGCTGCCCGCCTTCCTGAACACCCTGCTGATGACCACCATGACCATCGCCAACACCATGGTCGCCTTCAAATAAGCGGCCCCAATCCATACGAAAACCCCGGCACAGCTCGTGCCGGGGTTTTCAAGCTGTCGACACTTTGTCGACAGCTTGAAAGCAAAAATGGAAACTTCCGAAAAAGTTCCCATTTTTGCAAGATTGAACGTGAAGGGGGGCATACCCTCCCCCCTTCACAATCCCCCCATGCGCATCGAAGTCTTTCCGCATGACTTTGTCTACAGTCTC
>JAFWQQ010000001.1 GCA_017545165.1 Oscillospiraceae bacterium | reverse complement strand
AGAAACTGGACAAACTCGGTTGGCGGAGTCCGATGCCTGCTTGACCTGACAGACGTTCATGCCAGAGGGCCGCTCAGCCCTCAGCTTTGCTATGCCTTTTCGGTCTCTTTTTCATAACAATGATGTTGATCACGAAGTTGTAATTTGCCTCGGTATTGTGGCGGACGCCGGTCTTCAGAGACACATACTTTTTGACCAGTTCCAGTACGGTATAATTCCCGCCGTTGGAAACGATGTAATCAAACAGATCATGCTCGATTTGCTTCTCTTTCTCACGCAGAGACAGCTCCCGTTTCTTCCCGGCAGGGGTGCGGTCGTTCTTGTCCAGCCGCCAGCTGTACACAAATTTGACGCTGCCATCATTATCTTTATACTTGAACGCATAGCGTCCATCTTGCCTTTGGCTCTCTCCAAAGCGCAGTACGCGACCGCGATTGTCGCGTCTTTTTTCGCTCATGTAAACTCTCCTTTCACAAAAAGAGAGCCTCAGTATGACATACTAACTATATCATACCGAGGCCCATAAATCCACTGAAAAATAAAGTGACCGAATTCCTATGGCAGAACTCAGACAGCGGTCGCGCTGTCCAAAAACCGCTCAAAGCTCTTGCGCTTGATCATGGCCCGATTGCCGTTCATGATAATGAAATCGGCGCCCTCGTAGTCCTCCACGATCTGACGCATCTTCTTTTCGCCGATGTGAAAATACTCTGCCGCTTCGCGGATCGTCAGCATATATCTCTCCCAATAGGGAATTTCCTGCATTTAATCACCCCTCTCCCGACTCAGTCGCTTGCCAGTATACATGGCCACGATCTCCGGCGGGATCTTCTCCATCTGGCGCTGCAGGTTGTAGAGATCGGCCTTGAGCTGAGCCTCGTCCAGCTTTCTGGATTTGACCTTATCGTTGGCGGCTTTCAGATCACCTTGCAGTTCTTCCTTTTCGCCCTCCAGCCTGCTCTTATCTTCCTGCAGATCCTTGATGGTCTGCTCGTACAGCCGGGCCTTGGTAGAGAAACGGCCATAGTCCGGGATGAAGCTGCGAAGGAGCTTGTCCAGCTCCGCCGCGTTTTTCCTGGCATTGAAGGGGTTGGCGTCGGCCAGCAGCTCGTGGATCCGTTTTGCCTGCTTGTTCAGATTGGCAGCCTGCTTAAAAATGCGGGGTGGAATGTGCTCCCGTCCGGTCTTACTGGCGCTCTCGCCGCGCTCCAGCTCGGGATACTTGCTGACCATGTGCTTCCAGTAGCGATCCTGCCAGGCCGTCAGCGTCTTCCTGTTGCCCAGGATAAGCTTGGCAGAGAGATGCCCGTCCGGCGTGATTGGGACAAAAGAAACGTGCATATGGGGCGTTTTCTCGTCCATATGCACGACGGCTGAGATCAGGCGATCCTCGCCCAGCTCCTTCTTGAGGAAATCCACGGCATGCTCAAAGAAGCCGCGGATCTCGCTTTTCCTTTTTCCCTTGAAAAACTCCGGGCTGGCTGTGATCAGCGTCTCCACGATCCTTACGCTGTCACTGCGGACACGCGGACAGTCATACTGCTTGATCAGCGCCTCGGACATGGCGCGGTATTTGTCCATAGGCTGGATGATGTGGAAGTTATTCTTGCTGCGGTTCGTGTCCACGTCGGGATTACTGGCGTACGTCTCCTTCGTACGCTCGTTGTGGGCCTCGATGTTGCTGATCTCCGGCCCCTTGTATTTGGCGAAGCGAAGGATCGCAAACTGTCCCTTATCCATCAGCGCTCCCTCCGTTTCTGCCATACAATGTCATAGCCCAGCACATCGGCCAGCTCGATGACTTCCCGGTAGCGGATACTCTCTCGCTGGAGCTTGGCCGAGAGGTTAGAAATGCTGTCACTCCAGCCGTAATCATCATGCAGACGCTCCAGCACCTCCTGCATGGTAAAACCGGCGCGCACAATGTGCGCCTTGATCTCATTTCTTGTATTATTCATGTTTGTCCTCCATTCATTTTTATAGATGTATTGTGATGTCCAGGTCATAAACGGCCTGATTGTTTTTGCAGATATGAGGGATTATTCGCTGTATGAGAAAGAAGCCCACTAAACGGCAAAACCTGTTCGCTCCTCCGGGAAGCGTGTTTCGGGAAAGCTTTCCGATCCTTCCGGTAACTTTTTTCCGGAAAAGAAAACAGCCCTCCCCGGGCTGCCGAAACATGCTCCTTATGGAATTGAAAAAAAGCAGCGACTGAAATCATCCGTACTTCCGTACTACCGTCCCTCATGGTATCAGAGAATAGATCCCGACATAGCCCCGAACCTGACGGCCATGGGCGTGGACTTTGTTGGTTGGTTCCAGGTTGTATTCCGCGGCCAGCGCTGCCATTTGCAGGCAGAAGCTGCGCGTGGTCAGGGGCTTCTCGGCGTTTTCCTCACACCAGAGCACGTACAGCTCATAGAGCCGCTGGGAACTGATATCCAAGTCCGCCTTGAAGCCGATGTAGCCCTCGGATTTGAGGAACTCGATCACGTTATTGCTTTCGGTCATGCTCTCCTGCATGTTCTCCCGGCTGCGTGCACTAATCGTGAACTTGTAGCCGTTGGCCTGTAGCCGGTGCAGTCCCTCCAGCGCCCAGAGCAGGATCCCATCGATCTCGCCGCACAGCTTTTCCGAAAGAAACGGATCATCTACTCTGTCCTTGGGACGATCCTTCACTGTCAGGATGATCTGCCGGCGGAAGAAGCCGACGCTGCGGTCATAGAGAGATTTCAGTGTTCCGTTGCCAAAGCCGAGCAGTCGGACGTACATGGTACCTTGGTAGCTCTGCTTGCCCTTCTTCTCCAGGTCCATCGGCATTTCTGCCGTGACCAGGGATTTGATGATATTGGTCTGGGGCAGCGCTTCCATCTTCATGTCATCGTCCACCAGCAGCAGACCGTATTCCAGATCCGCGCGGGCGAAGGGGCTTGTCTCTACCTTGGCGATACTGCCATTGTACATATTCGTACCCAGCAGCGCGGAGAGCACGATCCCGACACGGGATTTGCCCTCTCCGCCCTTGCCGACCAGCATCAGCATCTTCTGAGCCTTCGTGCTGGGAATCAGACAGTAGCCCATAAACTCCTGCAGGGTCAGAATGTCCTCCGGAATCAGCAGATCGTTGAGAAAGGCGAGCCATTTTGCAGGGAACGGAGCTTCCGGATCATAGCGCACCGGCAGCCGGTTCAAGCAAAAGTCCTTGTTTGCCTCAAAGCGACCGTCCAGGAACAGTGTGCCGTTTGCCACATGGATGCGGTCGTGGTAGATCGGGAGAGGCGACGAATAGCAGCAGGCGCGCAGCGTATCCAGCAAAGATGCGATCTTGCGAGATAGTCCGCGGCGAACATAGGGCTTGAGCTTTTCAAAGATGGCGTTTTTGATCCAGCCCTCGTCCGTCACCTTGCCGTCCACGGTGAAGAAGGCCTCATGGATGCAGAGCATCGGGTGCTCTGCGCGGAGTTCTTCACAGAAAAGCACCTCGTCGATCTTGTCCCCGTCCAGCCAGGACGGGCTTTCAGAAGATGTCGTCATACACGATCACCTCCTTCTGCAGCGCCTCTTCGTAGCAATCCAGCACGCCGTTGGTAAAGTAGGAGATCGCTTCCGCTTTCTCCTGCTCTGTCCCATCGGAAAGCAAATCTGCCAGACCTACGATAAAATCGTACATCTGGCAGTTCTGTGCGTATTCCGTTGTGATGGGATCGTCCATACTCTGCGGTGCGGTCTCCCGTTTCTGCCGGTGCAGCCGGACCTCCAGATCCAGCAGCACATCATGGCAGCGTTTGGCCGGGTCGGGCGGCTTGGGTGGTGAAGGTGCGTCCGGAATGAATTCACCGTTGCCGAAATCCTCGATCTGCTTCTCCGCCGCTTCCCTGAGCGTTAGATGGAACAGCTTGGCCGTGAAGTCGATGACGTCTCCGTCCTCTCCGCAGCCGAAGCAATGAAACCGATCGTCCAGTTTCATGCTGGGGTTGTGATCGTCATGGAAGGGACATAGGGCCATCCCATAACGGTTTACTGTCAGCCCATAGTGTTCCGCCGCCTCGCGGGCTGTGACAAGGCTTTTCGCTTTTTCGTAGATTGTCATATGCAATCCTCCTAATAATTGATAGTAGGGATGATTTGTTTGTCCCTCCATGAATATTATGAGGAAAAAGCGAAAAAACAGGCTAATGGCATGACAGGTCGATTTCAAAAAACATGACAGCGGGACACAAGTACGGATGGACGGATGATTTCGGTCGCTGCACTGTTTTGCTTGAGTGTTCTATTCCCCAAAATCGAAAAAAATATGATTTCGGGGAATAGAACAGAATAAAAAACGCGGGTTTGAGCCTTCAAAGCAGAAGGGCTCAAGCCCGCAGATTATTTGCGAATAAAGTTGCTGTCAGAAAATACCAAGTCCGTTATTTGGGACACCTTTTATGAAATAATGTTTTTTGTAACGAAAGGGGCGATTGTATGATAATTGCTGAGAACGGTTTGCTGACCCTGGACTATTGGCGGGATGAGGTGTCCTATCAGGGCATCACGCTGCCCTCCGGCTCCATTGGCTGCGCGGCGCTGAATATTTCCGATGATGTGATTGAGGAGATGAAGCAGATCAGCCAGCCATTGCAAGCGGTAATCAATGCAATAATGAAGATGCAGCTTAATCTGGAGCATCTTACCCCGACCGGGGACAGCATTTTGCAAATTCTGGAGCTTCTGCAGAAAGAAAAAGCATTCCCGTTGTTGGATTATCTGTATTACAGAAAACGCGTCCGACAGATCTTCACAGCGGAAAACATGAAGAATGCAGTGGGCTATGCGAAACTCGCAGCGAGTGATCTTGCAGATGCGTTAGACGATCCTTTCGTACGGGGACGTGGTCTTCTGACTGTGCTCCTGTTCTGTGCACAGCTGCCGGATACCCTTGCTATGTTCAAAATTGGGTTGCTTCCCTTTGTTCAGGCTCTGCATGAAAGCGACCGCGCGGCGGAGGACTATGCCGCGGTGTTCGGTGAGTATTTCCTGGAGTTCCCGGAGTTTTCGCTCTCCGATCCGTCCTGGATGTCGCTGATCAATGTATCTTTACAGTATTTAAGCACGATCATGCCGGGCAAGAATGATTTGCAGCTTGTGAAGCGGATGCACTATGTATCCTTCGTGGGTATGTTTCGATCCGATCTCTTTGAGGGCCTTTCTGTCGGCCATGCGCCACGTAAGTGCCCGATCTGTGGAAGATGGTTTCTGACCACCGATGCCCGGCATACGAAATACTGCGGAGGGGTTGCGCCCGGCGATCCGAAGGGCCGAACCTGTCGGCAGCTTGGAAATCTGCAGGGGCGTGAGAAACGGGAGCTGGCAGACGATCATCCGTTGAAAGTGATCTATAACCGGCGTATGAACACGATCCGGGTTTATTTGCGCCGGGGCACATTGGATGAGGCGACAGCGGAAAAGATGAAGCACCTTGCCAGGAACAAGCTGGAGCGCGCCATTTCCGATGCCGCCTATGCCAACGGCAGTTATGCGGACGAAATGGAACAGGACGCTCTTTTGACAGAGGCCACAAGTTGAAAGCGAATGGAGGTGAGACCGTGGCTGTCTATGCAAAGAAATATCCCTTCTGTGCCGAGGAAGACAGCGGTCTCACGCTGCTGGAAGCGGAACGGGCTTTTCAGCTTTCTCCCGATCCGCCGAAGGTGGAAAAACTTAACGATTACATCGTGTTGGCGGTCAATGGGGATGAAAACGGCTTTTCGTTTTTCCTTCATGCGTATGAGGAACGGCTCAACCGCCGCATTCGCGGTTTTCTTCTGCGAGAGGGTTTTCGGAATACCGAGCCGGATCGCCTGTTCGATTATAAGCTGGCCTGCGTGCGGGCTATGCTGGAGGTTTTGCCGGGCTATGATCCCAACGGTGGCGCAAGCTTTCTGACCTTTGCGCATTATGACATTGAAAACGCCATGATCGGGCAGCGTATGAATGAGGAGGGCGGCTCCTTCGCAAGTCTCGATGAATACAAGGTCGTCCGAAAAGCCGGAAGACTCTATCGTGAGAATCATGAGAAAACACGGGAAGCAGTCAAGGCCATTGCCGAGGCCGAGCACTGCAGCGAACAGACAGCAGAAGCGCATCTGGCTACGGCGCTGAAGAATCGAAGCCGGGCGGACTTCTATCCCCGCACAGAAAGAGATGACGATGGAAACATCTTTGAACGGGATCCCGACGTCAGTCACGATGATTGCTGGGAATACGCTTCTGTTCTGTGGGGCTGGGTTCAGGCTGAGTGGGTACGGGAGTCGTTTGAAAAGCTCAGCTTCCGGGAGCAAACGCTGCTGGAAAAGCGCAACGCGATCTGTATGACCTGCGGGCGCGTCAGTGATTGGAGGAAGCGCGTCGCCTTTGAATATCTCGCCGTGCTGTTCGAGGGCAGCGGAGCCAGCGGCGCAGAACGTGCGTATCAGCGGGCGCTGGAAAAAATGATGAAGCATCTGGCCGGGCATGAGGTCTTTCATGTTTTGCAATTGCGGCTGGTTTCTCAGGAGAAGAAAAACAAAAAAATCGCCGCCGCAGTCTACTCCTATTGGGCAGACTACGACGGCGAATGGGGCCAGATCCGTTTTGATTTTTTGAAAAACGATACCGAGATCACAAAGCTGGCGGACGGAGATTTTACCAAAAGCCAGCCTTTCGCAAAACGCGCGATCCAGGAGATCCGGGCAATCGAGAATGATAAGCTTCCGAAAAAGCTGACCGTCCCGTTTTGGTACGAATGGGAGGCACCGCAGGCTGCGAGAGAGCGTAAGCTTTCCTGCAACGCACCGCGCTCCGTCTCCGACCGCGGAATGATCATTCGCTGGGTGGATTAGCAAGACGCGAGAAGATGCTTTCATTTTGCAAGCACTCCGAGCATACAAGTCCGAAACGTGCTAGCATTTTGAAAGCATCTTTTTGGGGAACGGCGCTGCGGCGGGACGTGAGACGGGAGCTTTTATATACCTCTTGTTCCGCCGGAAGCATGGGCTGCATTTCATTTCACCCCTGCTTCCTTCATGAAAACGGCAGCCAAACTCTGCTCATCCCTTCGCAGTTTTGGCTGCCGTTTTCGGCGAGTAAAGGTGTGCTGTCCGGTAAGGCGACATCACCCCTTTGCCCGCCTCGCGGAACAAAAGGTATAACACACTAGACCTTGCGAGCAAGATCGTGTGCCAAAGGCAAGCCGCCCCGGCCCTCCTTTGGAAACCTCCCGGGTACCGGCAGCACCATTTCTCCGTGCGAGACCGAAATGCTTTTTGCCGGTATTCATTTTCCCCCGCGTGCCACAAAAATGAAAAATCGGTTTTTGTGACAAGGGTGGATAATGAAAAAAGAGCATCAGATCTGTACAGAAGGAAGTTAAAATCTGATTCCCTATTTCGGAAGTTCCTATTTTTTCCACTCAAACTGTCAACACTTTGTCGACAGCTTGAAGCAGGGCTGACGGGACAATTCCATCAGCCCATTTTTCTGATTAAATCTGGCCAATGGCCTGCTCGGCCATCACCGAGGAGGAAACCGGCTTCACCCTCGGCACGTTTGCATAGGGCGAAGGCTCGGGCAAAGGGAGGGATTGCATATATTCGTGCATGGCTTCGGCTACCCGCTTGCCCGTGGCGACCGCGTGAACCACGGTGCCCGCTCCGTGGGCGATATCACCGGCCGCGAAGACGCCGGGACGGGAGGTGTGCCCGTCCTCGTCGACGGCGATGATGCCGCCGCGCTCTTTTTCGAGCCCCTTCGCCGTGTTGATGATGTTGCTGCCCAGCTCCTGGCTGACTGCCACGATGACGCCCGTGCAGGGGTAGAGTTTCTCCGTGCCCGGGATCGGACACAACTTGCCGTCCTCGTCAAACTCGTTGTCTGCAAAGACGACGCCGTCGTCCCGGATCTCCAGCGGGCTTTTCATCATTTCGAACTCCACGCCCTCGAGCTTGGCATAGCTCGACTCGTACTGGCTGGCGGCGATCTGATCCCGGCGGTTGAAGACGGTGACATAGTGCGCACCGTTGCGGATGGCCGTGCGGGCGCAGTCCATGGCGGAGTTGCCGGAGCCGATCACGATCACGCGCTCGCCCAGGCGGAACGCTTTAGGAGATGCGAGATAGTTAATGGCAAAGGCAACATGCCCCAGCGTTTCGCCCTTGATATGAAGGGTTTTGGGCCGCCAGAGCCCTGCGCCGACAAAGACGCTCTGATAGCCGTCCCGAAACAGGTCATCCAGACTGATCGCGCCGCCGATGGTGGTGTTTGGGCGGAACTTGATGCCCTTGAGTTCCAGATGGCGATAGGCAAAGTCGTCCAGAACCGCATCCGGAAGCCGGAAATCTGGGATGCCATAGCGCATGACGCCGCCAATCCTGTCCTTGCTGTCGAAGATCGTAACGTCATAACCGTAGCGACCCAAAATGACCGCGATGGTAAGACCTGAGGGACCCGCGCCGATGATGGCGACCTTGCGCCCGTTGGAGGGCGCGGGGCCCTTGACCATCTGGTTTGCGTAGGTCGTGGAGATATAGTTCTCGATCACCGAGAAATGCACCGGCACATCCTTGATGCCGCGGATGCAGTGCCCCTCGCACTGCTTCTCGTGGTTGCAGACGATGGAGCAGACAGTGGTCAGAGGATTGTTTTCAAAGAGCATCCAGCCCGCGTCGTTGAGTTTGCCGTTCTTCAGCAGGCGGATGACCTCGGGAATATTTGTATGGATGGGGCATCCCTCGCGGCATCTCGGATTCTTGCAACCAAGACAGCGATTGGCCTCCTCCATGACATGCAATGCCATTGTTCTATCCTCCTGATTTTATAATTCAAAATACCGCTCCGCGTTTTTGACGCAGATGCCCTCGACAATCGTTTTCAGCGCCTTTTCATCGTTCGGGTACTCCCCGTTTTCCACCCAGGAGCCAATCAGGTCACAGAGAATGCGGCGGAAATACTCGTGCCGGGCGTAGCTCAAAAAGCTGCGGGAGTCTGTGAGCATGCCCACGAAGCCCGCGAGGTACCCGTCAGCGGCCAGGGTCGTGAGCTGCTCTGTCATGCCCGCCTTGTGGTCGTTGAACCACCAGGCGCTGCCATGCTGCAGCTTCCCGATGGCCTCCCCGGTCTGGAAGGCGCCCATCGCGGTCACAAGCGCGGCGTTATCATTGGGGTTGAGGGAATAGAGAATGGTCTTCGGCAGCTCGTTTGTATCGTCCAAGGCGCCGAGAAAGGCCGCGAGCTCCTTGACGGAGGGCGCATCGCCGATGGAGTCGATGCCCGCGTCCGGGCCGAGGGCGCGGAACACGCGGTGAGAGTTATCGCGGATGACGCCGAAGTGCAGCTGCATCACCACGCCGAGACGGTGGTATTCCCGTCCCAATTCCAGCAGCAGCACGGTCTTGAACTGCTTCTGCTCCTCCGCCGTGGGTATGCCGCCCGCAAGCCGCTTTTGGAAGATCGCCTCGACCTCCGCCGCCGTTGCCGGGGCATAGGGAACGCTCTCCAACCCGTGGTCGGAGACCCGGCAGCCGAGAGACACGAAGAAGGTCAGCCGCTCCTTGAGAACCTCCGCCAGCTGCGCGAAGCTCCTGATCTCGCCGAGACGGGAAAGATAGTTTACATAATCTGCTTTCTCGATGCCCAGTGCCTTGTCCGGGCGGAAGCTGGGCAGCACCTGCACGCCGAAGGATTTGTCCTCGGCGATTTTTTTGTGCCATTCGAGGCTGTCCGCCGGGTCGTCAGTAGTGCAGAGGGCTTTCACCCCGGAGCTTTCGACCAGCCTCCGCGCGGAGAGCGTTTTCAGCTTCTCATTGCCAAGCTGCCAGACCTCCTCCGCCGTGTCGCCGTTCAGAATACCGTCATAGCCGAAGTAGCTGCGCAGCTCCAGGTGGCTCCAATGATACAGCGGATTGCCGATGGCGAGGCCCAGGGTCTCCGCCCATTTCTGAAATTTCTCCCGATCGCTCGCATCGCCGGTGATGTACTGCTCCTCCACGCCCGCCGAGCGCATCAGCCGCCACTTGTAATGATCGCCGCCCAGCCAGACCTGCGTCATGTTCTCAAACTGACGATTCTCGTAGATCTCGCGCGGGTCAAGATGGCAATGGTAGTCGATGATGGGCTGATTCTCCGCGTAATCATGGTACAGGTGCTTCGCTGTCTCGGTGGACAGCAGGAAATCCTTATCCATAAAAGATTTCATCAGCGTTTCACCCGCGCGCCGGCACCGCCCATGATGGCCTCGACCTCGTTGACGGAGGCCATGGAGGTGTCGCCCGGCGTCGTCATGGCCAGCGCCCCGTGCGCCGCGCCGTAGTTGACGGCCTTCTCGGCGTCGCCCGTGGTCATCAGACCGTAGACCAGGCCGGAGGCAAAGGAGTCGCCGCCGCCGACGCGGTCCATGATCTCCAGGCCGTTGTACTCCTTGGACTGGTAGATCTCGCCGTCCGCCCAGCAGATGGCCTTCCAGTCGTTGACGGTGGCGGTCTTGACGGTGCGCAGCGTGGTGGCCACGACCTTGAAGTTCGGATAGGTCTCGGCGGCCTTGCCGATCATCTTCTTGTAGCCTTCGATATTCAGCTCTTTGAGGTTTGCGTCGTTGCCTTCGATCTCAAAGCCGAGGCAGGCGGTAAAGTCCTCCTCGTTGCCGATCATGACGTCGACATACTTTGCGACCTCGCGGTTCACCTCGCGGGCTTTCTCCAGACCGCCGATGGCGCTCCACATGGAGGGGCGATAGTTGAGGTCGTAGGAGATAACCGTGCCGTACTTCTTCGCGGTCTTGCAGGCGGCGATCACAGTCTCGCAGCTCTGCTCGCTCAGGGCCGCGTAGATGCCGCCGGTATGCAGCCATCTTACGCCGAGCTTGCCGAAGATATAATCAAAGTCAAAATCCTCAGGTCTCGCCTGGGAGATGGCGGTGTTGGCCCGGTCGGAGCAGCCCACCGCGCCGCGGATACCGAAGCCGCGCTCGGTGAAGTTGATGCCGTTGCGGCAGATCCGGCCGATGCCGTCGGTCTTCTTCCAATAGATGAGATCGGTGTTGACGCCGCCCTGCTCGATGAAATCCTTCATCAGCTTGCCGACCTCGTTGTCGGCAAAGGCGGTGATTACCGCAGTGTCCATGCCGAAGCACTTGTGCAGACCGCGGATGACATTGTACTCGCCGCCGCCCTCCCAGGCGCGGAAGGAACGGGCGGTGCGGATTCTCCCCTCGCCGGGATCCAGGCGGAGCATGATCTCGCCCAGAGAAGCGGCGTCAAAACGGCATTCTTCTTTCGGTCTCAGATTCAGTTCCATAACAGCATTTCTCCTTTATTTCGCACTCGTTGAAGCAAATCAGCCTCTGACTTCTTTCACGATCTCACGGGACTGCTTGCAGAGCTCCGTGATCTCGTCCCACTTGTTGTTGTCGATGAGGTCGGCTGTGACCATGTAGCTGCCGCCGCAGGCCGCAATAACCGGGGCGCTGAGATAGTCCTTGAGGTTCTTCAGGCTGATGCCGCCGGTGGGCATGACCTTGAACATGGGGAAGGGGGCGGAGAGGGCCTTGATTTTGGCCAGGCCGCCGGACTGCTCGGCCGGGAAGAACTTGATGAGCTCCAGACCGAACTTCAGCGCCTGGTGATACTCAGAGGCGGTGGTGCAGCCGGGATAGATGGGGATGTTCTTCTCCTGCGCGTAGACCACAAGCTCGGGGTCCAGGCCGGGGGAAACGATGAAGTCGCCGCCCGCCTCGATAACGGCGTCGATCTGTGCGGTGGTGGTGACGGTGCCCGCGCCGACGAGCATCTCGGGGCAGGCCTCCTTCATGAGCCGGATGGCCTTGTCGGCTCCGGCGGCGCGGAAGGTGATCTCGGCCACCGGCACGCCGCCCGCGCAAAGAGCTTTGCCCAGCGCGGCGGCGTCGCGCTCCGGGTGATTGAGCTTGATGACCGGCACCACGCCGATCTTGGAGATTCGTTCGTTCAGTTCTGCCATGACCTTATTCCTCCGTCACGTATTTATGTAGTGTTGTGCGAACCGCTCCGGGGCTGGCGCAGAGCTCTTCAAAATAATCGCCTACCCGCTCGGCAAGCCCCACCTTGTAGAGATCCACGCCGAAGACCGAGGCATTGGAAAGCAGCCCCTTCAGCCGGCCGCAGTCGGGCTTCTGGCCCAGCCTGCAATCTGACACATAGCTCTGCGCTGTTTCCAGCATTGGATCGGGAGAGGGTTCAAAAGCGTTTCCGTTGTCATCCACCGCCATCAGATAGCGGAGCCATCCGGCAAAGACCAGCGGAATCAGCTTCAAGTCGTGAATGTTCAGCGCATCGGAGGCCAAATAAGCCTTAATCGTCTCGCCGAAGCGGATCGGCAGCTTCTGCGAGGTGTCGGTGGTGATGCGCTGCGGAGTATCGGGCATAAAGAGGTTGGGAAAGCGCACAGTCAGTACAGTTTCGATAAAGTCCCGGGGCTTAATGATGCCGGGATCGGTGACCACAGGCAACCCCTCTTTGTAGCCAATGGCATAGACCAGCTTTTTCAGATCCTCGTCCTGCATTTCCCGCCAAATTTTATCGTACCCGAGCAGACAGCCGAAGATTGCAAGACTGGTGTGCAGGGGGTTGAGGCAGGTGCAGACCTTCATGCGCTCCACCTTGTCCACCGTCTCGCGGTCGGTGAAGAAGAAGCCGGCCTTCTCCAACGCCGGGCGACCGTTGGGAAAGTCGTCCTCCAGCACCAGATACTCACTCTCCTCCGCGTTGACATAGGGCGCCTTCACGGTGCCGCGGGCGTTGCGCACGGGGGCGAAGCCCTCCAGCCCGTCCTTTTCCAGCATGGCTCCGACGGTGAGATCGGGGCTGGGAGTGATCTTGTCGATCATCGTCCATGGGAAGGAGACTGTCCGGCCGTCCTCGATATAGGCTTTGAAGCCCTCGTCGTCCCAAGCCTCGGCGAAGGCGCGCATGGCAGCCTTGAGCTTGTCGCCGTTGTGGGAGCAGTTGTCGGTGCTCACCATGGCGATGGGGTACGCTCCAGCCTTATAACGCGCCAGCAGCAGTGCCGCGACCTTGCCCATATAGCTTTTTGCCTCCGCCGGGGAAGCAGCAAAATCGGTCTTCACGTCGTCGCTGTCCAGACTGTAGCCCTTCTCGGTGATCGTGAAGGTAGCCAGTTGAAGGGAGGGATTGCGGAAGATCTCCTCCAGCCGCTCCTCCCCACCGTAGAGATAGCAGGTCTCGGCCACCGCACCGAAGATGTTCTTTTCTACGGTACCGTTTGCCTTCAAGGTCACGACCACAGACAGGTCGTCATACTTTTCTCCGCCGCGGTCCATCCGCTCGACGGCAAGGATGCCTCTGTCCAGCACGCCCTCATTCAAAAGCCGCTGGGCGGCCATGCCGTGCAGCGCTTTGAAGATGTTGCCCGCACCGAAGTGCAGCCAGGTGGGGTTTTCTCTGGTTCGTGTGATCATGGCATCCCGGTCGTATTCGGGCAGACGGTAGCCCTTGGCCTCCCATTCAGCCCTGTTTTTCAAAGTCTCGTTGTTCAGTTTCATTTCTCGGCAGCCTCCTTGTCCATCAGATCCCAAGCGCCCAGCATATACATGATGCCGAGGGCGCGGTCATACAGGCCGTAGCCGGGGCGCACGTTGCCGGGCTTTTCGTCCCAAAGGTGACGGCCGTGATCGGGGCGGATATAGCCCTCAAAGCCGCAGTCGTGGTAGGCCCTCAGAATCTCCAGAATACCGGTATCGCCGTCGCAGTCCCGATGGCTGGCCTCGGAGAAGTCGCCGTTCGGGAAGTGCTTGACATTGCGGATGTGGGCGAAAGCGATGCGGTCAACATGCCGGCGCACGATCTCGGCCACGTTGTTGGCCGGATCCGCGTTCAGACTGCCGGAGCAGAGCGTGAGGCAGTTATAGGGGTCGTCCACCATGTTGAGAAAGCGGCTGATATTCTCCTCGTTGACCAGCAGCCGCGGCAGGCCGAAGATGTCCCAAGGAGGATCGTCCATGTGGACGGCCATCTTGATGTCGCACTCGCGACAGACGGGCATGAGCCGCTCAAGGAAATATTGGAAGTTCTCCCAGAGCTTCTCCTTGGTCACATCCCTGTATTTTTCAAACAGCTCGTCCAGCTTGGCCATGCGCTCCGGCTCCCAGCCGGGGAAGGTCATATGATATTTCTCCGTAAAGGACATGACGTAATCGGCCATCTCCTTGGGGTCGTCCTGGATCATGCTCTTTTGATAGTACAGCGCCGTCGAGCCGTCGCCCACCGGGTGGAAGAGATCCGAGCGTGTCCAGTCGAAGATGGGCATAAAGTTGTAGCAGATGACCTTCACGCCGAAGGGGGCGAGGTTACGGATTGTCTGGATGTAGTTGTCGATGTACTTATCGCGCGTTGGCAGGCCGATTTTGATATCATCGTGGACATTGACAGACTCTACCACGTCGGCGTTGAAGCCTGCGGCCCTGATCTGTCCGACCGCCTTTTCGATCTCCTCTTGCTGCCAGACCTCGCCCGGCATCTTGTCGTGTAGCGCCCAGACGATCGTGCTCACGCCGGGGATTTGTTTGATGTCGCTGAGAGAAATCTTGTCGTTCCCTTCGCCGTACCAGCGAAAGCCCATTTGCATAGGCATGGCTTGTTCCTCCTGTTACACTCTATGATCAGTATTCGAGGTTCTTGTCGGTCTCTTTGGAGAAGACGTGGGCTACGTTGCCCTTGAAGCTGAAGTGGACGGTGTCGCCCTGCTTGTAGCTGCCCTTCATGTCGATCGTTGGGACGATCACGATGACGTCCTTGCCGTTGGCATTCAGGTGCAGGTGCACGGAGGAACCCATCATTTCAGCTACTTCTACCGTGGAGGCAACGCCCTGCTCGGCCACGTCGGTGTGCTCCGGGCGAACGCCCAGCGTGATCGGCTGAGACTGTACATTATTTTTAAGCAGGCGCTCTTCCTTCTCGGGTGCCAGCTCCACCTTGACGCCGCCGAGCTCCACGAAGAACTTGTCGCCCTCGCGCTTCAACTCCGCATCAAAGAAGTTCATGACGGGCATGCCGATGAAGCCTGCGACGAAGAGGTTGGAGGGGTGGTTGAAAACCTCCTGGGGCGTGCCGATCTGCTGGATGTAACCGTCGCGCATGATGACGATACGGTCGCCCAGCGTCATGGCCTCGGTCTGGTCGTGTGTAACGTAGATAAAGGTGGTGTCGATGCGTTGACGGAGCTTGATGATCTCAGCGCGCATTTCGTTGCGGAGCTTGGCGTCCAGATTGGAGAGCGGCTCGTCCATCAGCATGACTTTGGGGGCACGCACGATGGCGCGGCCGATGGCGACGCGCTGGCGCTGGCCGCCGGAGAGGGCCTTGGGCTTGCGCTCCAGGTACTGGGTAATGTCCAGGATCTCCGCCGCCTCGCGCACCTTCCTGTCGATCTCGTCCTTGGGCGTGTGGCGCAGCTTCAGGGAGAAGGCCATGTTGTCATACACGGTCATGTGGGGGTACAGCGCGTAGTTCTGGAAAACCATGGCGATGTCACGATCCTTGGGGGCCACGTCGTTCATGACCTTGCCGTCAATGATCAGCTCGCCGCCGCTGATCTCTTCGAGACCGGCGACCATGCGCAGGGTGGTGGATTTGCCGCAGCCGGAGGGTCCGACCAGCACGATGAATTCCTTGTCCTTGATGTCCAGGCTGAACTGCTGAACGGCAACGACGCCCTCATCGGTGATCTGCAGGTTCACTTTCTTCTTCTCGGGTTCGTCAGCGCTCTTTTTCTTGTTCTTTTTCTTCTCTTCGCCGCTGATGTAGGGGTAGACCTTCTTGATGTTTACCAGCTTGACTTCTGCCATGTTTCTCGACTCCGCACACAGAGCCTCCGCTTGCTGTGTGCTCACGGCCAGCCGCGTTGGACTGTCCGCGTTGCGACAGGTCTCCACACTGCCGCAGCCCGAGTCCGGGCTTGAACTTTTCCTCCTTTTTTCACGGCTGGCCTACCATGTTTGTGGAGTGGCAGGGGCCGTGGAATTAACATGCTTATTCTGATCGAAGCTGCGTGGATGATCTTTCGTGACGTCCTTGCAAGCTTCAAACATTTCGACCGGTTTGGCTATTCTCCGGGCCTCTTATGCTTAGTACTTTCTAATAAAACTATATCATAGAAATTGCCGTTGGCGTCTATTCATTTTTATCGATTTGCTACCACTTTATCAGGAGGCCTTGTTCTTCATTTCTATTTCCGCTATGATGCCAATGAACAAAGGGAAATCTATCTGGAAAGGAATACTATCAATGAATCGTATTTCGATGAATGCAGGCTGGCAATTTGTCAAGCTGCCTAAGGGCATCCCCGCCGAAAGAGAGGATCTGGACTGGGAGCCGGTATCTCTTCCTCACACCTGGTATCGGGAGAATGATCCCTACCACGGTCTTGTGCTCTATCGCAGGAAGATAGAGGTCGAGGATGGATGGAAAAATGCTTTTCTGGAATTTGAAGGCGCCGATCAGCGCTGCCGCGTATTTGTCAACGGCAGGGAGATCGGAGAGCACAAGGGAGCCTATGCCCGCTTCCGCTTCCCGGTGCCCGATGAGGCGCGGGAGAGCGGCCTGCTGCGGATCGAGGTGCTGCTGGACAACGGGGTCTCCCCGGATTCTTCCCCCAATTTCGGAGATTTCACGATCTTCGGCGGCCTGTACCGGAATGTGAATCTTCTGGTCACCGGCGAAGACCATTTTGACTACTGCTATTACGGCACCGACGGCGTGATCGCCCGCGCGACTGTGGACGAGACCGGCTGCGGCCTGCTGGAGCTGGAGCCCCATGTCTGCACCGACAAGACCGGCGCGCTCGTCGCGTATACGCTGACCGGACCGGAGGGCGAGCTTGCCGCCGAAGGCTGCGCCGCCGCAAATGAGAGCTGTTCTCTGCGTGTCGCGGAGCCGAAGCTCTGGAACGGCAAAAAGGCCCCGAGGCTCTACACGCTCCGGGCGGCGCTGCAGGTCGACGGGGAAGCGGTGGATGAAACCGTCCTGCGCCTGGGCTTCCGCAGCATCAGCATGAGCCCCGACGAGGGCCTGCGCCTCAACGGCGAATTGCTCAAGCTCCATGGCGTTGCCAAGCACCAGGACCGCGCCGGCGTGTTCTCCGCCGTGAGCGGGGGGCAGATCGATGAGGATTTTGACATCATCCGGGAGATCGGCGCCAACGCCGTGCGCCTGAGCCACTACCAGCATCCCCAGCACGCCTATGACCGCTGCGATGAGGACGGCCTGCTTGTCTGGGCCGAGGTCCCCATGCTGAAAATGACGGAGAACGGCGCGCTTTACGCCAACATCGAGCAGCAGCTCATGGAGCTGATCCTGCAGAACATCCACCATCCTTCCATCTTCTGCTGGGGCATCCAGAACGAGATCGGCATGTTCCGGGACGCGCCCTTTATGCACGAGGAGTGCCGGGTGCTGACCGCGCTTGCGAAGCGGCTGGACCCGAACCGGCTGGTGACCGCGGCGAACCTCTACAATGTAAAGCCCACAAGCCAGCTCAACGCCGTCACCGATATGGTGGGCTATAACCTGTATTTCGGCTGGTACTACGGCGAGATGCCGGACTATTCCAAGTACCTGGACAATTACCACGCCCTTCGCCCAGAGATGCCCCTGGGCATCAGCGAGTACGGCGTGGACTGCAACGTGGCCCTGCACAGCGAGGACCCGAAGGTGAAGGACTACTCCGAGGAATACCAGGCCCTTTGGCATGAAACGGTCTATCCCATCCTGCAGAGCAAGGACTACCTCTGGGGCAGCTTCATCTGGAACATGTTCGACTTCTCCAGCGACCGGCGCAACGAGGGCGGTGTGAAGTTCATCAACGGCAAGGGCCTTGTCAGCTATGACCGGAGCTTGCGGAAGGACGCGTTTTTCTACTACAAGGCCAAGTGGTCCGACGAGCCCTTCGTGCACCTGTGCGCCAGCCGCTTTGTGAAGCGCTGCCGGGAGAAGGTGGACGTGAAGGTCTACACCAATCAGAGAGCGGTGACGCTTTTTGTCAACGGCGCGGAGCAGGGGACCCTGTCCAACAACGGAAACGGTACCGTTCTGTTCCGGGATGTGGCTCTCGAGCAGGGAGAAAACCGGCTGAAAGCTATGAGCGGCGAGCTTGCCGATTCTCTGATCTTTGAACGGGTAGAGACAGCGGAAGAGAGCTACCGTCTGCCGGAGGAAACGAGCGGACCTGTGCGCAACTGGTTTTTGAGTGATGACGATACCGTTAAGGAGGGCTATTACTCCATCATGGACACGGCAGAGGATGTTCTCAGCGGGGCCCGCTCCGTGCTCGTACGTTTTGTCCCCAGCCTGGTGGAGGTGCTGGACCGGGATGTGATCCCGATGGGGCTTTCGATGAAAAGCATCCTCAGCCGGGAGCTGAAGAATGATCCCGACACGATGCTGCGCATCAACGATGCGCTTCACCAGATTAAAAAGGAACTCTGATTGAAGGAGGATTGTGAGATGGCTGTATCGCTGGAGCAATTCAAGCCGACCAGGGACTACCTGATCTGCGTCGATTCCGATGGCTGCGCGGTGGATACCATGGACATCAAGCATAAACGCTGCTTCGGCCCCTGCCTGGTAAGGGAGTGGGGCCTGGAAGCCTGGGAAAAGGAAATCCTGACGCGCTGGGACGAAATCAACCTCTACAGCATGACCCGCGGCATCAACCGCTTCAAAGGCTTGGTTATGATGTTGGAGGAGATCGACGCGCGGCTGACGCCGATCGAAGGACTTTCCGCCCTGAAGTCTTGGGTGGACACGGCTAAGGAGCTTTCCAATCCTTCGTTGGAAGCAGTGATCCAGGCAAACGACGCGCCGGTGCTGAAAAAAGCGCTGAACTGGTCCTATGCCGTGAACCGCGCCATCGCGGCGCTGCCCTGGGAAGTCAAGAAGGCCTTTCCCGGGGTAAAGGAAGGCTTTGAGGCGGTACGCGCCTTTGCCGATATTGCGGTGGTCTCCAGTGCCAACCGCGACGCGGTGGAAGAGGAATGGGAGACCTTCGGTCTGCTTCCGCTGGTGGATCTGGTGCTGTGCCAGGACGTGGGCAGCAAGGCCCACTGCATCGCCGAACTCCAAAAGAAGGGCTACGCCGCCGATCATATCCTCATGGTAGGCGATGCGCCCGGCGACAAGGCCGCCGCAGAATCCAACGGCGTATGGTACTACCCCATCTTGGTCCGCCATGAGGAAGACAGCTGGCGGGAGTTTCCCGCGGCGGCACAGAGGCTGAAAGACGGCGTCTATGCCGCATACGGAGAAGAGAAGGCAAAAGCATTTCTAGATAATCTCTCGGGAGGAAAAACACATGGTTGATTTGCGGGCCAAGCCCTATTATCTCAGCGAAGAGCAGGAAGCCTGGGTGAAGCGCAGCATCGCCTCCATGAGTCCGGAAGAAAAGATCGGGCAGCTCTTTACGATTATGACCTATCTCCCCGGTGTGCGGGAGGAGAATATCAAAAGGGAGCTTGACAGCTTCCATCAGGGCGGACTGCGCTGGCAGCGGAAGACCGCCGAGGAGACCTATGAGCAGAACCGGCTCTATCAGAAGCACAGCCGGATCCCCCTGCTGATCGCCGCCAACTGCGATACCGGCGGCGCGGAGTGCGTACCGGACGGGACCTATATCGCCACGGCGGCCCAGGCCACGGCGGGCGGCGACGAGCGCACGGCCTACCATATCGGTCTGGTCAGCGCCCGGGAGGCGGGCAGCATCGGCGCCAACTGGCTCTTTAACCCGGTCTGCGATATTTATCTGAACTGGCGCAACACCATCGTCAACACCCGCTCCTTCGGGGAAGATCCGGACACTGTCCTGCGTATGGCCCGCGCCTATATCCGCGGTGTCCGCGACTCCGGCTTTGCCATGGCCTGCACGGCCAAGCATTTTCCCGGCGACGGCACTGAGGAGCGCGACCAGCACCTGGTGATCGGCTGCAATGATCAGAGTGTGGAGGAGTGGGAGCAGAGCTTCGGCAAGGTGTACCGCGGTCTCATTGACGACGGGATCGAGGCGGTCATGGTGGGCCACATCTGCCAGCGCGCGCTGTCGCAGAAATACCGTCCCGGCATCCGGGACGAGGAGATCCTGCCTGCCACGCTCGCCCCGGAGCTTCTGAACGACGTGCTGCGGCAGGAGCTTGGCTTCAACGGTCTGATCATCACGGACGCCACACAGATGATCGGCTTCAACGCGGCCATGCCGCGGGAGAAGGCCATTCCCGCCGCCATTGCGGCAGGCTGCGATATGATCCTGTTCACAAACGATACCGCAGAGGATTTCGGATATATGCGTGCCGGTGTGGAAAGCGGCGTTATTACCCCCGAGCGTCTGCAGGAGGCGTTGGAGCGCATCCTGGGGCTCAAGGCCAAGTTGGGGCTCACCGAAAGCTATGCATACCCCTCTCCGGAATACAAGACCAAATACGTTGGCTGCGCGGAGCACCTGGCCTTTCGGCGGGAGGCGGCGGAGCTGTGTACCACACTGGTGAAGGACACACAGAAGATTCTCCCCATCGACCCCAAGGGCAAGCGCGCCTTTCTGGTCTATGAGCATAACATTCCAAATACCCGTGCCTACAGCGGCGATCCCGTCCGTGAGTTATTGAAGGACGAGCTGGAGCGTGTCGGTTTCACGGTAGATATCTGTCCCACCTTCTATGATCTGGAGGCGGAGAGCGGCGTCAATTTCCGCAATTTCCTGACCATGATGGACAAGGGTAGCCGCAAGACCTTCCGGCAGAAATACGACCTGGTACTTCTGGTGCTGAATTACACCGGATATGCCCAGACAAACGAGGTGCGTGTGACCTGGTCTACAGATCACTCGGTGGATCAACCCTGGTATCTGGCCGAGGTGCCCACCGTGGCAGTCAGTCTGAACTTTACGAACCACCTCCATGATATTCCTCAGGCCAAGACCTTCATCAACGCCTACGGCAGCAAGCCGGAGAACATCCGCGCCCTGGTGGAGAGGCTCATCGGAAAAAGCGCATTTACCGGAAAGGCAGAAGAGAACGTCTTCTGTGGTCGTTGGGAAACAAAGCTTTAAAAAGGAGTGTTGCAACATGATCTCTACAAAGTACGGTCTTTTAGAGGGTGTGCCCGGCGAGGGCTGTACCGTTTATAAGGGCATTCCCTATGCCAAGGCTCCCATAGGGGAACGCCGCTGGCGCAAACCCCAGCCGCCCGAGGCATGGGAGGGCGTGTTCCACGCGGATCATTATGGCTGCAAGAGTATCCAGTTCGGCAATCCCCGGGATACCTTTTACAAAAAGGAGTTCTACAGCAATCCCGCTTTTGACGTGCCTGTCAGCGAGGACTGCCTGTACCTGAACATCTGGGTGCCGGAAGAGGCCCATGGGAAGCTTCCGGTCGCAGTTTATGTACATGGCGGGGCCTTTCTCGGCGGCGCGGGCAGCAATTTGCCCTTTGCCTGCGATAAGCTGGCGCAGAAGGGCGTGATCGTTGTGACGCTCAACTATCGTCTCGGCGCGCTTGGCTTTCTCTGCCACCCGCTGCTTGCCGCGGAGGGTGAGAACACAGCCGGCGGGAACCTCGGCCTCTGGGATCAGCTGGCGGCCATCACCTGGGTCAAAGAGAACATCGCGGCTTTCGGCGGCGATGCGGACAACATCTCCGTATTCGGTCAGTCCGCCGGGGCCATGAGCCTGCAGGCGCTCGCCGTTTCACCCAGGGCTGCGGGACTCTTCCGCCGCATGGTTCTCCAGAGCGGCGGCGGCTATCACAACCCGCTCGGCGAGTACCGCCCCATCGAGCAGGCAGAAACCTTCGGCAATGACTTGCTGGAGGCGCTGGGGCTTCCGCGCCACGCCTGGAAGGAGAGCGAGGCGGGCCGCGAGGCCGCCCGGAAGGCATTGTGGGAGACACCGACGGAGGATCTCTGCACCGCGCTGAACAAGGCGCTGGGCATGGCCTTCCTGCAGCACAAGGGCATCCCTTATGTGCCAGTGGTGGATGGAGAATTGATTCCCGAGGACGGGAATACGCTTATTGAGCAGGGCAAGGTTCTTCCGATTTCATACATCCTCGGCTGTAACGGAAACGATCTAACCGCGGCGGCGGAGGACCCCTGCATGGAAAACAGTCGGATGCACAAGGCCAACACTGCCTACGCGCTGCGCATGACCCAACCCAGCTATGTGTATTATTTCGACCGTAAGCTGCCCGGCGACGAGGCGGGCTCCTTCCATTCGGCGGAGCTGTGGTATGTTTTCGGCAGCCTGAAATACTGCTGGCGTCCCCTGGAGTCGGAAGACTACGCACTCTCGAACAGGATGCTCAGCTATTGGAGTAACTTCTTCAAATCCGGTGACCCCAACGGTGACGGGCCGACGATCTGGCGGCCGTACACCGAGACCGACCCTTATGTGGAGCTCTTGAAATAACCGCCGGAAAAGAACCGGCCGCGGCAGAGAAACAAATCTCTGTCGCGGCCGGTATTTTTTTTACTTGATTTATTCGCCGTTGCCCTGGCTGCTCTCCCGGTACTGGCTGGGTGTGATGTGCTCGGTGTTCTTGAATGCGCGGGTGAAGGTGTTGGCGCTGGCATAGCCCACTTTCTCCGAGATATCCCGGATGGACTCGTTGGTGGTGCGCATAAGCTCCTTGGCCTTCTCCATGCGCAAATGTGTCAGATAGTTCAGGAAAGTCTCGCCCGTGTTGCTTTTAAAGAAGGAAGACAAATAACTCGGCGTCAGGCAGAAGTGGTCGGCTACACTGGTCAGGGTCAGATCCACGTCCCAGAAGTTTTGCTGAAGGTAGTCCAGCATCTGCGCGGTGAGCTGGGCGGTCGGAGATTGCTGGTTTTCCCGGACATAGGCACAGACCTTGCCAATCAGCTCAGCCAGCAGAGTCTCCATCTCAAAGGTGTTGTGCTGCAGGAACAGCTGCTTTAAGGGAGCTTCTCCATTCACTGTCAGCACCTCGGGATCCTCCACGCGGTAAGCGCCGGTCACGATGTTCATAACACCGATGCAGTAGGCCTGCGCCTCATACAGTGCCGCATGCTTTTGCCGTACGTCGCTCTCCAGGCTCCGGTGAAGAAGATCCAGCGCGCCAGCTTCGTTCCCCGTAGCGATGTAGTTTTGCATCTGGGCCGCCAGACTCTCCAGCGCCTTGTCGATGGCACAGTGTTCGTCCGATTCCTCCAGGTACTGCACACCGCCCTCCGGCGCCTGACGGTGGGCCTGCATAACGGAATAATAGGCCTTGGAAACGGATTCCATCCCGCAGCCGACCTCGCTGACGCTGATCCACAGCATCTGATCGTACGATTCGCGCATATCCTCAGCCACGGTGTTCAAAATGCGGCGGGTCTCCGTCTCAAAGTCATCTCCCCCGCCGTTGAGCAGAATGATCAGGGAGTCGTCATCCACCGTTGCGAAAGCATAGACCAGGGATTTGGGCGCAAGCTGAATGACGCGCTCCTTCACCATCAGCATGGAGATCAACTGCTGATCCAGCTCTCCCTCCTGCAGCCGCTTCACCAGCGCTACACGGAATTTGTCATACGGAAGCAAGATGCCGACCCGCTGCAGAGTGTTCTGGAAGCGGGGATAGTCCGTCACCGCGTTTCGGAAAAGCTGCATCAGCACGCTCTCCTGAATGCGCGGCATTTCCTCCTTCAGCGTATTCTCCAGCGCCGACATGGAGCGGGACATCTCTTTCATGGATCGCTCGATCAGGCTGAATTCCCCGGTGACCTCTTCCGGGTTTGCCTTGGACAGCATGGACTGCCGGCGCAGCTCGTTCATCAGCTGCTTGAGAGGCCTGTAGTTGCGGCGTGCCAGAATGACGCCGATGATGTTGCCTGCGACCAGCACCAGCGCCAGCATCAGAAGACTCAGATTCCTGGCCCCGTTGAGCTTTTTGACCATGGTGTGTTCCGGCTGGATGGAGAGGTAGCGCCATCCGTTCAGCGCGGAGGCCTTGTGCGAAACCGTGTGCGAGCTGCCGTTCAGGGTCTGGAATTCCTCCGCAGAGGCATCCGCCTCCGAAACCGCAGGCAAAAGAGCTTCGTTTCCAAACCACGCTGCGATCTCCCCCTCCGGGCTCAGCAGACAGTAAAGGCCAGCCTTCGCTTCCTCCGTCTCCAGAATGCCTTGAAACAGCGCGTCCTCCTGGATGACAAGGCAGACCGTTCCATAGGGCGCCCGGCCGGTACTCCAAAGCGGCATCGTATGCAGCAAAAGCAGTTTTCTCTCGCCCGTTTCTGTCTCAATCAGCTGAAACTGGCAATACGCACGCGTGTTCTGGAGTTTCTCCAGCACCAGGCGGTTCATCTCCTCGGAGCCGAGCCTTGTAATCCCCGCTGAAGCGCGGAAATCAATGTAGCTTCCGCTGATCAGGCAATCATAGCTTGAAGAATACACCAGGGTGTCGCACAGTCTTCCGGCGGAGGCGCTGTAATACTTCAGCTGGTTGGAGACCTGCCAGAGCTGGTAGTTGATATCCTCCTGGCTGTCCAGCTTCTTCTCAAGCGCCTGGCTGATGGTCGCGTCGTTGGTCAGATCCAGCGCGTGACGCTGCAGGCCCTGCAGTCGTTCATCGATAGCCAGCTGCACCTGCTCCAGCACCGCCGCCTGATAGTTGAGGTTCTCCTGGCGCAAAAGCGTATGGGAATAGAGATAGTTGACCATCACCAGCAGCAGTGGCAGGATCAGCATGATGAGGAACGAGCGCATCAGTTTATAGAAGGATTCATGCTCTTTGAAGTGCGTTTTCAAATCCCGTTTCATTCCGGCACCCCGATCATCAGAAAGCTGTGTTTCCACTTCCTTAATATAGTGGTATCATATCACATTTTTTCCAGAATGGGAATGCTGGAAAGCCAGTTTCACAAGAATTGAAGGGGATTCCTTAGAATTGCAGATTTATCCTCAGGTCGTCCTGTGCTACGATAGAATCAGGAAGGATGTGATGCGATTGACTCAACATCAGGATACGCGTCAGATCTCCGCTCGTGTCGAGGAGCTTCTTTCACAGATGACGCTGGAGGAAAAGATCGCCCAGCTCTGCTGCTGCACGCTCCCGGATACCTTGGACGACGAAGCCATGGAGCGGCTCTTCTCCCACGGCATGGGGACCGTGAACTATCTCAACTCAGCTCTGACGGGAGATTCTCAAAAGGATGTCGATACGCTCCAACGGATCCAGGAGTATTTGTGCCAGCATACCCGTCTTGGAATTCCGGTTCTGGCGCACAGCGAAGCGATCGCCGGCGCACAGATTCCCGGTGCCACGACCTTCCCGCAGTCCCTCGGCATGGCCGCCACCTGGCAGCCGGAGCTTGCCGAGCAGATGGGCGAGGCGGTCAGGGCTCAGCTCAAGAGCTACGGCATTTACGCAGCCCACTCGCCCCTCTTCGATCTGGGCCGGGATCCCCGTTGGGGCCGCATCGGAGAAACCTATGGGGAATCCCCGATGCTGGTTGCCCAGATGGGAACACGCTTTGTGAGGGGTCTGCAGGGAAATGATGAACTGATGGCAACTGCCAAGCACTTTATCGCTTACGGCAATTCCTGCGGCGGACGCAATGGCGGTCAGGTTGATCTGTCCGAGCGCAGCCTGCTGGAAGAGTATTGTTTCCCCTTTGAGGCGGCGATCCGGGAAGGCAACGTGATGGCGGTCATGAACAGTTATGGTACGCTCAACGGAGAGCCTACCGTTACTTCCCGCTATCTGATGACGGAGCTTTTGCGTGAAAAACTCGGCTTTGACGGTCCGGTAGTCTCCGATTACGGCAGTGTGGAACGGAGCTTTAACCGCTTTGGGACCGCCGCATCCCGCACGGATGCCGCTGTGCAGGCCCTGACAGCGGGGATTGACGTGGATCAGCCGGACGGCGTATGCTTCCATCAGTTGGTGGACGCTGTCCACGAAGGTCTTGTGGAGGAAGCCTGCATTGATCAGGCCGTTCACCGCGTGCTTTCCGTAAAATGCCGGCTCGGTCTGCTGGACGACTGCGCGCCGCAGGGGAGCTTCGAGATGCTCACAGCAGATCCCGCCGTCCACGCCCTGTCCCGCTCCATCGCGGAAAAATCCATCGTTCTGGCCAAAAACGACGGTGTCCTCCCTCTGCGTGAGAATCTGACCGTAGCCGTTATCGGCCCCTCGGCGGACACTGTCCTGCCCTTCTTCGGCGGCTACTCCAGCGTAGGCACGGTGAACGCCTCCAACCTGGACTTCAACCGCAGCGAGCTGGACAACTTCCGCACTATGATGCTGGAGATCTACACGACCCAGCGCAAGGACAAGCTTCTGGAGCGCGGTATCATTTTTGACGTGCCCCCCACGCCGGAGCAGGAAGCACAGATCCTGGAGCTTGTCAAGGAGGATCTCGGCAAGCGCAGCGAGCGCAAGGTCTACAAAGGACAGGAGGATTTCCTCCAGCGCTACTATCCGAAGGCAAAAACGGTGCGCCAGGCGCTCTCTGCGCTGCTGGGTGAGGAGCATGTGCTCTATGCGCCTGGCTGCGGCGTGAAGCTCCCCCTGGAGGGCGGGATTGAAGACGCCCTTTCCGCTGCCGAAAAGGCCGATGTAGTCGTTGCTGTGGTCGGCGGCCAGGAAAGCATGCGCTCGGTGGATGCCACCTGCGGAGAAAACAAGGACAATACCAATTTGGATCTGGAGCTGCCGCAGCGGAAGCTGATGCAGGCGCTGTTTACAACGGGGAAACCGATCGTGACGGTATTGATCGACGGACGGCCTCTCGCCATCCGAGACGCGGACTGCAGCAGCAATGCGGTGCTGTACGCCTGGCTCCCCGGGGAGCACGGCGGGGAGGCGATTGCCGATATTCTCACAGGCAAGGCGGTTCCCGGCGGCAAAATGCCGATCACTGTTCTCCGCCATGCCGGGCAGATCCCGATGCGTTACGATTTGCAGCCTTTGTTTGAAGGGCCGACTCACATGGCAGAGTATCTGGACAGCGAGAGCAGCACGCCTCTTTATCCCTTCGGCCATGGCTTGAGCTATACAAGCTTTCAGTACAGCGACCTCTCCGTCTCGCCGCAGGTCGTCTGTGGAGAGACGATGGAGCTGAGCTTCAAAATCAGGAATGCCGGCAGCCGTCCCGGCGAAGAGGTGGCTCAAATTTACATGCGAGACCTTCTCGCTTCCGTGGTGCGGCCCATGCGTCAGCTCGCTGCCTTCGCGCGTGTCGCCCTGGAGCCGGGAGAAGAAAAACTTGTGCATATCTGGATCGACACGCCCCAGCTCGCGTTTTACGGACGTGACATGCAGCTTGGCATTGAACCGGGGAAACGGCAGGTGATGGTAGGCTCTTCCTGCGAGGACATTCGTCTGCGCGGAGAAACGGAGCTTACCGGGGAAAGGCTTCTTCTGAAACAGCGCCGCTTCTTCCCGAAGGTTGAGATTATATAGCGAAGAGGTGACCCGCTCCATGAATCGAAATAACACAGAAGGCGAGGCCAATGCTCTGCATCTGCTGGTTGGGAATCTTCTGCCGCAGGATTGGAAAAGCTTTGTCCTGGCTAATTTCCTTACAGCGCTCGGTGCGCTGCCCTTTGGTCTTGGGCTGGCGGCGGCCATGCTCACCCGCAGCTTCCTGATCCTGATGCTCGCCTGTGTGTTGGGCGGGGCCATCTTCGGCCCGGCGCTGTCCGGTATGGTGGACTGCATCCTGCGCAGCCTCCGTCATTGTCAGGACGACTGGTGGTGCAGCTACCGCAAAGCCTGGAAACAGAACTGGCGGGAATCCCTTGTGCCGGGGATCGTACTGTGCCTGTTTGTGGGTTTTCTCGTCTTTATGGGGCTGCAGGTCTTCTGGACCAGCGGAACGCTCCCACTGGGCACGGCGCTGTGCTGTCTGGCAAGCGCCCTGCTGGCTGCCATTCTCTTTTCCGTGTTCTGGCCGCAGCTGGTGCTGTTCCGTCAGAGCCATCTCTCACGTTTGCGCAACTGTCTTCTCTTTTTCTTCCCTAACTTTCTCCGCTGCCTCGCTGCCGGCCTCCTGCAGGTCGCCTGGTGGGTACTGATGCTGGTTTTGTATCCCGGCTCGCTTCTTTTGCTCCTGTTTCTCGGCTTCTGGCTGATCCTCTACTGGACCTATCAGATCCTGTATCCGGCCCTGAACCGTGTCTTTCAGATCGAAGAAAAGATTGCGGAGACGTTCCCGGAGCAGTGCATGTAACGACAACAGATAAGAATACCGCCGCTGCCATTGCCGGCAGTGGCGGTATTTCTTTATTTGGGCTTTTTGATGGTCCCCAGTTTCCTGTTGATCTCTTTGACAAAATCCTCGGTAAACTCTTTTCGCCGGAGATTAAAGATCTTCAGCAGCGATACGGGCGCGCTCTTGGCAAACTCGAAATCCGCAGCCAAGACAGGTACTTCCTTTTCAAGCATCGCCAGCACTCTGGGATCCGCCAGCAGCTCGCGCATGGGATCAAGCACAGACCAGCAGTCCGGATCGAAGAGCTTGTCAGACGACTCCTCCTGGGTAAACCAGTTCTTCACGTTGTATTCCGGATTCGGATCTACGTAGATGTAGCTGGGCTCCGCTTCTGTCACGCCGAGCAACGTAATCTCATCGATGCAGCTTCCGCTGACAGCCTTCAGTCGATTTTCTCCCAGGTGGAGCGGCACATGCTCGAAGGTGAACACCGGTGCGCAGCCGCTGAGCGTTCCCAGATCCGCCCCATCCGCGAAGAGCTGCACGCTCTTCTGATTGGAGTAAACCTTGACGCAGGTCTCCTCACCGCAGCGTCTGGCAAAGCGCCGGCCGCCGATGTGGACGAAGGAGTCCCTGCTCCAATTGGCCTTGTAATAGTAAAAGGCATCCTTTTTGATCTTTCGGTCGAAGGTGGCGAGGCCCTTGCGGTTCTGGCCCTGGCAGCCGCCCTCGTTGCGGGCAAAGGAGCCAAAATCAAACATGTTCCAAACAAAGCTGCCCCAGACAAAATCGCGGTCACGGAGCTTGGGGTATACGGTCTCGTGGAACAGCGCCTGAAATTCCTCGCTGTAGTCCTTCCGCTTGGGGGCGGCGGAATGGAGATCAGGCGAGCCGTCCACGCCGTATTCGCTCACACACAGGGGAACCTGCGGATTCTGGCTGTGGAAGCTGTCGAGGAAGCTGTCGTAGTCCTCCATCTCATGGTGATACCAGCCGAAATACACATTGTAGCCGAGAATATCGGGGATAAAGCAGAGCTCACTGTTAAAAGGAACGGAAAAGAGGTTTGCCGCCGTGGTGGGCCGGGAGGGATCCAGCGCCTTCGTGTGGGCGTTGATCTCCTCGGTCTTGCGGTACATCTCCAGGCTCTCGCCCAGCATGGCGATCTCGTTCTGAATGCCCCAGCAGAAAATGGAGGGATGATGCTTGTTTTGAAGGATCATCTCGGTCATCTGCTGCTTGGCGTTTTCAATGATCGCCTCGTTTCCGTCCGGCATCCCCAGCATCGGGATTTCCGCCCAGACCAGCAGACCGTTTTCGTCGCACAGGTCATAGAAATAGTCCGGGTGTTGGTAATGGGACAGACGCAGGGCATTTGCCCCCACCTCGCGAATTAGCTCCATATCGGTGTCCAGCTGCTCTCTCGTCGGGGCGCTGCCCATCCGGTCCCAGTCCTGGTGCTTGGCGACGCCGTTGAGCTTGAGGTGCTCCCCGTTCAGGAAAAAGCCCTTGTCCGCGTCCACTCTGCAATCCCGGAAGCCGCAGCGCAGGGAAACGCAGTCTTCAGACACGCCGTTTACCACAAGCTCCGCGCGCAGGGTGTAGAGGTAGGGATCGTCCTTGCCGTTCCAGAGGTGGGGATTGTCAAGCTGCAGCTGCACGGCACTTTCCTCCGGGGTTGCCTCCGCCTGCGCTGCTGTGGTCTCGCCGTCCAACAGGCGATAGATGATCTTACCCTCGCCGACGACATGGACGTTCGCTTTCACCAGGCCGTCAGCCCGTGTTTCGATCTCAAGCCCGCTGGATCCATAATAGAGCAGATCAAAGTGGTTTTTGCCGGTGGAGATCAGAGAGACCTCACGGTAGATACCGCCGTAATTGTTGAAGTCGCCGCCCAGCGGGCAGATGTCCTGATATTTGTAATTGTCAGCTGTGACGGTGAGAAGATTATCTCCCCCGTTCAAAGCCTCGGTCAGTTCAAAACGGAAGCAGCTGTAACCGCCGCGATGCTCGCCAATATACTGCCCGTTCAGCCAGACGCGACACACGCCGGCAACTGCGCAGAACTCCAGAAACACGCGCTCTCCGGCGATTTCCTCAGCACGCAAATGCCGCTGATAGACACGGCAGCCCACTTGTCCGGGATTCTCCACATTCCACACATGGGGAACACAGACGCTTTCCATTATCTCCGGCAGAAGCGGCAGTTCGTTTCCCTTCGGGGCTTCTGTGACTCCATAGCGCCATCCGTCAGTCAGCAGGACCTTTGTTCTCATAGCTTGCTCCTTCCTTTTTTACAAAGGCCCGCAGCACCTTGTACTGCGGGCCAAATCGGATTGTTTCCTAAAAGCTTAGCGGTTCATGAAGGCAGTGTAAGCATCCTGTACCCACTGGGTGGCATTCTCAATGCCCATTCCCTTGATGGTGTTCACATAGGTGTCCCAATCGGAATCAAGGTTGGCCTGCCCGGTAATGAACTTGATGTACATTTCCTGGATGTAGGTCTGCACCTCGTTCATGATCATGCGGTAGTCGTTGGCGTGGTCCTTGTCGACAGTCAGCTTGGGCAGGTTTGCACCCTGATCCAGGCTCTGCCACAGGCTGCGGGCGGCGCCCTGCTCGGGCATATTCACAGCCAGCTGCACGTAAGCGTCGTTGTCCATGGCATTGACGAAACCGTACATGGGCAGAGCGTAGTCCAGAACAGCCTCGGTGGGAGCCTTGCCGTCGGCAGCGTTCATAATGTTATCGGTGAAGGTCTTGGTGCCATCAGCGGCTACGGTGTAGCTCTCGCCCTCAATGCCCCAGGAGATCAGATCGCTGCCCTCATCGGAGTAGAAGAAGTCCAGAACCTGGGTAGCCAGAACGGGATCGGAGCAGCCGCTGGAGATAGCAGCCTGGACGCCCGTATGGGCAACGCCGCCAGCCAGAACATAGCTGGAGGGATCGCCGGCATTCAGAACAGGCCATGCCACGCCGGTGAGCTGGAAGTCGGGATTGTTGGGGCGAACATTGTTGGTAATATTACGGATGCCGCTGTTGATGGCCATCGTGGCAACAAGGCAGGAGCCGTCGGCGACCTTGCCGTTGAGGGCAGTGCCGTCATTGGACATAAACTCGGGATCGATCAGGCCAGCACTGTACCACTCATTGAGCTTGGCGAGGTAGGCCTTGTAGTTATCGGTGATGGGGCCATAGACGACCTCGCCGTTCTCACCCAGGCAGAACTCGGTGCGGGTGTTGTAAGCGGGCAGCAGTTCGTTGAACCAGACAGCGCCGGTGTAGCTCTTACTGGTGGAGAGAGGATACTTGCAGGTAGGATCCTGCTCCTTGACAGCCTTCATCACTTCTTCCCACTGATCAACGGTCTCGGGGAGAGAAAGACCATATTTGTCCAGAATGTCCTGGCGGAAGACCGGGCCGGAGGAAACGGGGATGCTGACGGTAAAGGTATAGAAAGCCTGATACTTGCCGGCATCGGAGCGGACCTCACGCGGATAAGCCTCGTTGCGCTCGAGAACCTTCAGATAGTTGGGAGCATACTGGCGGATCAGCGGATCCATATCGATAAGAATGCCCTGGTCAACCAGTTCGGAAAGACCCATGGCAGCGGTAGAGAACTCCCAGACAATGATATCGGGGTATTTGCCGGAACCGATCATGAGGTTAAACTGGTCAGCCTCGCTGCCGGTGGTGGGGTGAATGAACTCCAGTTCTACGCCGAGCTTTTCTGCGGCGGCCTTGATACCGGCCACGCGGCCATAATCGCCAATGACGCCGGCAGAATTATCGCGCATGTAGATGGTCAGCTTCTTGTTTTCGGTGGTCAGAGGATAGGTGGCCTCGACAGGCTCGACAGGCTGCGAGTCGTCAGCTGCGGTTTCGGTATTGGCGGTCGAGGTTTCCGAGGAGGAAGCCGCAGGGGCGGAGTTGCCGCAGGCGGCCAGAGCCATCACCATCAGGACGGCCAGAAGCAGGGAGAGAAGACGAGTGGCTTTTTTCATTCTGTTTGACTCCTTTTCCGCGTGATGTCACGCTTATAATGTGATGATAAACGCTTGCCGGGAGAAAGTATATCTACAGTTTTTTGGAATCCGATGCAATTTTCTCAATTCCATATCCTGTATGATACATCATGAAGTTTTTGCCTTATCCCTTAACAGAGCCGACCATGACGCCCTTGGTGAAGTACTGCTGCAGGAAGGGATACAGGCAGAGGATCGGCAGTGTGGAGACAATAATGGTGGCGTACTTGATCGCGTCGGCCATCTCCTGGGTGAGGGCAGCGCCATCGTTCATCGCGGAGGTGGCGCTGGAAAGGACGATTTCGCGGGTAATCAGCGCCAGGGGGAAGAGCTCACGGCTGTTGGGAAGATAGAGCATGGCATTCATCCACCCGTTCCAGTGGCTCACACCGTAAAACAAGGTCATGACCGCAAGAGATGTGGCGCTGACAGGCATATAAATCTTCCAGAAAATCGTCCACTGGTTGGCGCCGTCAATCTTCGCCGACTCTTCCAGTGCATCCGGGATCGACTCAAAGTGGGTGCGCATAATGATGAAGTTGAAAACGGAAACAAGGCCGGGAAGAATCACAGCAAAACGGTGATCCAGAAGACCAAGGTCGCGGATAACCAGGTAGGTGGGGATCATGCCGCCATTAAAGAACATGGTAAAACTGATCAGAAGGGTCAGAGGCTTTTTCAGCATCACGTTCTTCCTGGACAGGGCGTAGGCCAACATGGCAGTCAGCAGGACGTTAAGTGTTGTGCCGACAACGGTATAGAGAACTGTGTTTTTCAAGCCGGTCCAGATATCCGGATTGGAGAAAACGCGCCTATAGGCGTCTAAATTAAGCTTTTGGGGCCAGAACAGCACACCCTTGCATCCGGCGACGACAGTCGGATCGGAGAGCGAGGCGCAGAAAACATACCACATTGGGTAGAAACAGGCGAGAACCAAAATGGCGATGACCGCATAGGAGACGATGTCAAATATGAGGTCTTCTTTCGACGTTTTAATCGTATTATTCTTCATTGCTGATTCACGTCCTTTCTTACCAGAGGCTGGACTCAGTCAGTTTCCGGCTGACCTTGTTCATAACAACAACCAGGATCAGGTTGATCACGCTGTTGAAGAGACCGATGGCTGCGGCGGAGCTGAAGTTTGCACCAATAATGCCCTGCCGGTAGACAAAGGTGGAAATGATATCAGCAGTCTCATAGGTGGCCGGGCTGTAGAGGTTGAACACCTTTTCAAAACCAAGGCTCATCACATGGCCCAGGCGCATCAGAAGCATGGTGACCACTGTGGGGAGGATGCTGGGGAGAGAGATATGCCAGATGGTCTGCCAGCGGGAGGCTCCGTCGAGCTTCGCTGCCTCAAACTGTGCAAGGTCGATGCCTGCCAGTGCCGCCAGAAACACCACGCTGTCCCAGCCAAAGTTTTGCCATATCTCGGACCCGACGTAGACAGTCCGGAACCATTTGGGATCGGACATAAAAGCAATGGGCTTGCCGCCAAAGAGCTGAACAATCGTGTTGACCAAACCGTTGAGGCTGAAGAAGTTAACCACGAGGCCGCAGATGACCACGATGCTGATGAAGTGCGGCATATAAGTCACGGTCTGAGCCAGTTTTTTGAAGCCGCGGCTGCGAATTTCGTTGAGTACCAGCGCGAACAGAATGGGGATCGGGAAACCGAAGATGAGCGTCTCCAGACTAAGCACCAGGGTATTGCGGAGCAGGCGGCCAAAGTAGTAGCTGTGGAAGAAGTCCATCAGATACTTGAGGCCGACAAACTTTCCGTCGAATAGTCCTCCGGAAATTTTGAAGTCCGAGACTGCGATGTACAGGCCGGCCATTGGCGCGTAGCAGTAGATGATGAAATAGATCAGCGCCGGCAGCGCCATTAAGTACAGGATCCAGTTTCTTTTGAAGTCCAGGGCCAGTCGCTCGAAGAACGGCTTCTGCGGTTTGCCCCGGAGCGCCCTCTTGGGCTTTTTTGCCACAGCGACAGTTTGTGTTGGCATAAGCAACCTCCTAACAGTTTGACCTCTCACGGCTGGGGTTTTGAACTGGCTTCACTATACCAACACCTTTTTTGTTTTTCTATCTGCAGTTCATTGGATTCCGTGACAATCCCGGAGAAGCCACCCTGCAATTCTTTTTCCGAGGGTGCATTTTTTGTGAATCACTGGAATTCCCTGTGTTTTGACAACATAAAGGCATGTTTGTCTCCCCTGAAAAGAAACAAGCCGCAGGGGAGAGGATCTCATACACGCGATCCTCTCCCCTGCGGCTTTGTCATACTGCGGCTCTGTATTCAGTAGTAAATCGGTAGTAAAAATCAGACTGTACCGTGGATTATCGTGGTGAAACGGTGCAAAACGAGGCCGGTTTGTGCCCTGCCGTGGCAAACGAATAGTATTTTTATCATCCTCGAAAAACCTCAAAAATGCCCTAAAATCAGCCATTTTCCGGCTAATTCCTCACTTCGTTTCGTGGCATCTGGCGGCACCTCGTGGCATGGGAAAGTGCAAAAAAGGTGTAAAATAAGGTGTAAAACCATCGCGTTTACACCTCGGCTTTTTCAGCCTGCACTCATGCGCTTCACTTCGGCCTGCGCGTCTTCGAAGCTGACATGGGTATAGGTGTTCAGCGTAACGCTGATGTCGCTGTGGCCCATGATGTATTGCAGCGTTTTGGAATTTTCCCCGTTCTTTGCCATTTTGGAGCAGAACGTGTGCCTGCAAACATGGGGCGTGATCTTCGGCAATTGCACCTTATAGATCTTATTGTACTTCTCTACGATATGCTGGAAATACTTCTCCCAATGGAGCGCGACCATCGGCATCCCGTTCTTATCAAGGAAAAGGAATCCGGAATGTCCGCCAATGATGGGCTCGATCTTCGGCTTTGCACGCGCTTCCAGGATCCTGCGGAAGCAAGCCTCAACCTCCGGTGTCATGGGCACCATACGGGTGCCGCTTTCGGTCTTGGTGTCCTCAATGACATATTCCATCTGTGACGTGCGCAAAAGCTGGTGATCAACGATAATCTTATGGCCGTTGAAATCAACACTGGCCCTGGTCAGTCCGCAAAACTCGGAGATTCGCAATCCGGTATGGAGTAGGATATAGATCCCATCATAGTAGCGGCAGAAGTGCTTGTCGCCTTTGATGAAGGCAAGAAACTTTCGCTCCTGATCTCGTGTAATGGCCTCTCTTGTCACGCTGTCGTTTACAATGACGGTGGCAAGCTCAAAGTCAAAGGGATTCTTGCGGATCAGATCATCATCGACGGCCATACGGAAGGCCGGGCGCAGAACGCCACGGATCGTATGGATCGCGCTGTAGCTTTTGCCCTGCTCCTGCTGCAATTTGATCAGCCAGATCTTCGCGTCGGACAGCTTGACTTTATCAATGCGCCGACTGCCCATCGGATCCTTTTCTAAGAAGTTGGTCACAGTCTTATAGCCGGCTCTTGCGGAATTGCGCACCCCGGTCTTGGTGGATATATATCTTTCGACCAGCTCCAACACGGTATAATTCCCGCCGTTGGAAACGATCTGATCGAACAGATCCGCCTGGATTTTACGTTCCTTTTCCCGCAGGGGAATGTCGTTCTTCCTCCCGTCGGGCGTGCGGTCATTCTTATCCAGTCTCCAGCTATAAACATATCGTACCTGTCCTGTGTGATCCAGATACTTGAAACGATACCTCCCATCTGCAAGCTGCATCTCACCGTTGTGCAGGATGCGGTTTCTGCTGTCTCTTCTTTTTTCACTCACGTGGCGGCTCCTTTCTGAAAAAAGCAGCCCGCCATGACATACTAACTATAATGATTATATGATGGCGAACGCTCAAAAGCGTTTCGCCGAGCCGCTTTGCGGCTCAGCAAAACAGCAGCGCTGTTTTGCCATATATTCATTGCAATGAACATCGAGAGAATGATTGTTCCAATCATTCTCTGCCAAACGATACGTTTGGCAGAGGAAACAATCGAAACCTCGATTGTTTCCTCTATTTGATGGTCATTATATCACATGGCGGGCCTCTTGTCACGACTCAAAGTGCGCTGGCGTTGTCCAAATACGCTTCAAACTGACGGCGCTTTAGCAGGACGTGTCTGCCAATCTCCAGAAAGAAATCCCCGCTGGGATTATCCGCGATGATCTGGCGCAGTTTTTTCGTGCCGATCCCGTAATAGCGAGCCGCCTCGTCGATCCCGATCGTGTACTTCCGATAGGTCGGGACAATAACAGCATTTGCGTCTTCAGAAAGAACATCACTCTCATCCACTACATCTATCTTGCGATTATTGATGATATCCATCAGCAACCTCTCCCTCTAAAGTATTCTCTTTGCTTTCTCCTTCACGTCATGTGAGTTTGGAAAATGAAAAATCCGTGGCCTCCGGCAGCGCTCCCGGTGGTCACGGATGAATTTTTTGTTCAAAAAATACCCGCATCGCATTTGCAAAAATGGGCTGCGGCTGTGAGATTTTTATAATCGAACCATGCGGGCTTGGGGTGCATTAACCCCAACAAGTGCCGGACACAAATTCATTTTTGGCGGCCGCGGCGAAACTTGCTCTTGGCAAGTTTTGTTCGCGGAATAAACAGGCAAAAACGAATAAATGACAGACGGTGCGAAACTTGCTCTTAGCAAGAGGTGCCCACTCCGGGCATAAAAAATAGCCGGTTTCACAGAAGTCACTCTGTAAAATCGACAGCCCTTGTGCTATAATTTAATTTGTGATTTTAGACGCTGCGCTCGGTTGCACCGACAATGCACGTCCTCATGAACCATTCACATAGGGGACAAAGACCGTACTTCTTAGGGCAGCATGTGGTGAAAGGATGTGATGGGATGCCAGAAATGTTCGTCTCGGATATTGTCGAAAACAATCTTCTCCAACAGGAAAAAGCGTCCTCACCATTTTGTTTTTTGATCGCACATCTCGCCGTAACATCGTCTGGTCAATAGATGATTAATAGGCTGCCACCATGAATGTGCTGTTGATAAGGATATGGCAAAAATAGACAGATAGAACGTTTTGAGAGGTTGGACATGAAATTTGAGTTGAATGAGCATCACAGAAATATACCCGACGATGACCTGTTAGATGATGTAAAGAGAATTGCCTCAATAATAGGGAAGAAAACACTGACACGTGATGAGTATAGTCAGTACGGAAAGTATGGTGCTAATACCTTTTTGCGCCGTTTCGGAAGCTGGAACGCGGTATTAGAACTCTGCGGCCTAGATGTCAATGTCTTTCAACGTGCAGCTGCACAAGGCGGGCATAACTACTCCACGCTTACCGACGAACAGCTAATAGAAGATCTGAAGAAAGTCGCAAAAGTATTATGTTCTTCATCTTTCTCTAGTGGCGACTATCAAAAGTACGGAGAGTTTTCTCGGGTTACTTTTTTCCGCCGCTTCGGTACATGGAATAATGCGCTTGAAAAAGCAGGGTTGATACCCTATAAACAAGTGTCAGGAAGAAAAATCTCTGACGAGGTTATACTGCAAGAAATAGAACGTGTTTGGATAAAGTTGGGAAGACAGCCAACAACGACAGACATCAAAGACGGAGTCTCGGTCTACTCCTTAAATACATATGCTCGCCATTTTGGAAGTTGGAGAAATGCATTACAGACTTTTGTTGAGTATATCAATGGAGACGGGGGCTCCTCACAAGGCGAGCCATTCTTTGAAGAGAATCAAGTATCAAACCGTACCACCATCATTTATCCTGAGTCGCCTTGCAAGCATAAAACCGCCCGAGAACCTAATTTGCGGCTAAGATTTATGGTGATGCAACGAGATAACTTCAAATGCTGTAAGTGTGGTGCTTCCCCCGCTAAAGACCCATCTGTTGAACTGCATATTGACCACATCAAACCGTGGTCAAAGGGTGGAGAAACGGTCATGGAAAACTTGGAAACCCTTTGCAGCAAATGTAATCTTGGTAAGAGCGATTTGGAGTAATTTTCAAATTGAAAATGCAAAGCTCCTCGATGCTTAGGGTGCATCGGGGAGCTTTTCTTGGGCTGATAGATTTTCTGCGGTCAGCTTTTTTCTCCCTCATTAAAGAGCAGCCTCAAGTTAAGGGGGCAACTTTTGCAAAATCGCAAAAAGTTACCCCCTTAACTTGATATTTTCTGAGGATTCGGATATACTGTCAGCGAGGTGATTCCATGAACATCTATAAACGGGAGAAGTATCTTCGCCGCTTGCGCGGGTTTTTCCATGACACCGAAATGATCAAGGTCATTACCGGCGTGCGTCGCTGCGGAAAGTCCTGCCTCATGGCCTCCATTGCGGACGAGCTGCGGGAAACCGGGATTCCGGACTCTCAGATCCTCTTCCTGGATCTGGATTCCAAGAAGTATCGCAAGATCAAAACGCTGGACCAGCTTGACGCATTGATCGAGGGAGCAGGGGCCGGGAACGGGACGACCTATGTCTTTATCGACGAGGTCCAGAACGTCAAAGGCTTCGAGGAAGTCATCAATGCTTACCGCACGGACGGCGGGTACTCGATCTTTATTACCGGGTCGAACTCTTATCTTCTGAGCGGCGAGCTTTCGACGAAGCTCACCGGACGGTATATTGAGCTCGAAATGTATCCCTTGAGCTTTGATGAGTATCTGGGGATGAAAGCCTTCCTGGGAAAGCCGATACAGAATAATCTGACCGCGGAATTCGATTCCTATATTCTTGAGGGAGGCTTCCCGAAAGCACTCCAGTATGACAGCATGGAAGACAAGCGAACGTATGCGCGCAGCGTCATCTCGGAGATCTTTGAAAAAGATATCCGGCAGAGAGTCAAGGTGCGCAGCAAGGCCGTCTTTGAAAGTGTGCAGACCTATCTGCTGAACAACTTCGGAGCGACGACAAGCCTGAACAACATCCTCAAGGATCTGGAAAAACAGGGCGTCCACATCAAGCGGGAGACGCTGAACCGGTATATCAAGATCCTGCAGGACGCCAAGATCCTGTACCGCTGCAATCGCTTTGATTTGAAATCCCGCCGCTCTCTGGCTGGGGAGCAGAAGTACTATTTGGCCGACTGCGCTTTCTACTTTGCCATGAACACGGACAATCGCATCAACTATGGTCCGGTACTGGAGAATATTGTTTATACCTATGCAAGATCCCAGAACTACGCGGTAAGCATCGGGCGAATCGGCAAACTGGAATGCGATTTCATCCTGCGTGATGAGCAAATGCAGTACGCTTATGTGCAGGTGGCCATGACGATCATGAACAGCCGGGAAACGGAAGAGCGTGAATACAGGCCGTTGGAACAGATCGCAGATAATTATCCCAAATTTGTCATGACCCGCAGCGACATGATTCAAAAGCGCAATGGAATCCGGCACGTGAATCTGCCGGAGTTCATTCAGACACAAGGAAGTTTTACTTGAATTGCGCAGTTAAGGGGGCAACTTTTTGCAAAAGCGCAAAAATTGCCCCCTTAACCGGCTCTACTTATTTTTATTAGAAAACAAGAATCTATGCGTTCATCAAAAAGTAAGGAGGACGTTTAATGACTATCACGAACACTTCTCTTCAAAGGTCTATCATTTTGACCGAGTATATTATTTTTGATGAGCAAGTGAGAAGAGAGCGCTTAGCTCTTTTCCGCTTTCCGGCATACCGCGTTTGATCCATTCGAGCATCCATCCATATATGCCATAGGCCCAAAAGGATTTCATGTAGGCTTCGAGGTTCGGCATTTCCGGTGTGATCTGAATGGTGCTGATGATCGTTTCCATCATGACAGAGGACATACCGGCATTGTAGAGGATCGTGTAAAAATCCCTATGGTCCCGGTAGAAGTCAAACAAAGAGGGAAACAAGGTTTCAGGCGCTGATTCCGGATTTGATTCATAAAGCCTGCCCCATTCCTTGATGAGCCGATCTGACTCCTCTTTCAGAATATCCTCTTTGCTCTGATAATTTCGATAGAAAGAAACGCGCCCGATCTCGGCCTTGCTTGTAAGCTCGCTGACAGAAATCTCTGAGAGAGGCTTTTCCTTTAGAAGTGTAAGAAGCGCAGCGGTGATCTGCTTCTTAACATAGGTGTTCTTCTGTTCGTTGTTCATGCTCATGCGATGAAACAAACCTCCTTACAGTGTATCATTTTGCTGAAACACTTGTATCATCACCGGCTTTATGATACACTTGTTTCAACAGGCTGTCAAGGAGGACATCATGAGAAAGGTCATGAGAATCATCGGAGTAATCATTTTCGTCATAGCAGCTGCAGTTGTTGTACTTGTAATCAAAGGGTCTATAGAGGCAAAGAAGGCTTCCGTTAATGAGAATTATTTTACCGAGTTCTCTTCTTCTGCCCCCCTTGAACTGAAGTATTCGCAGATCGGTGAATATGAGGTTTCCACTCTCGATGATCCATCCGATAATGAGGCAATCAAAAAGGTGCGGTTCTGGTATCCTTCTGAACCGGAAAGCAGCGATAAAAAGGTTCCTGTGATCGTAGTCGTGAATGCCAGCGGGACGCCGGCTTTCAAATATGAACCGTGGTTTAAGCGGCTTGCGTCCTGGGGCTTCATCGTAGTCGGAAACGAAGACCCGCAGGCGGGAACCGGTGAAACGACCTCCATCATGCTCGACTATCTCTTACATCTGCCACAGGGTCATCAGTTATACGGCAGACTGGACAAAGATAATATCGGAATCGTGGGATTCTCACAGGGCGGAGCCGGGGCCCTGGCTGCGGTGACTATGTACGAGAACGGGACAGCGTATAAAACAATCTTTACCGGGAGCGCAGCTTATCCGTTGCTTGCCGGAAACATGGGATGGAAATATGACGTTTCCAAGATCAGGATTCCTTACTTTATGGCAGCAGGAACCGGGGAAACGGATGATAAAGGCGTGCCGGATATCACCAGAGAATACGCCGGAGTCGCGCCGCTTGCTTCCCTGATTGAGAATTATGAGGCGATCAGCGATGATGTACTTAAGGTACGTGCCAGAGCAACCGGCGCGGAACATGAGGAAATGCTTGCCCGCAGTGACGGATACATGACCGCCTGGATGCTGTGGCAGCTCTGCGGAGACGAAGAGGCCGCCTCGGTCTTTGTCGGTGAGAATGCGGAGATCCTTCATAACAATAACTGGCAGAATGTGGAGAAAAACAAATGAGCAGAAAAGCAGGGAAAAAGAGACATACTTTATTGATCGTTCTTGCGGTCTTACTGGCTGTTCCGGCGACAGCAGCCTTGATCCTCATGACACACACCCAGATCATCGTAGGTACGATCCAAAAACTATCGGCCAATACTGTAAATACCATAAACTCCTATGAGCCCCTTGGCGAGCCGATGGAAGGGGTAAAGGACAACGGTCAGTACATCATTACCGAAATCAGGTATTCCGACAATTATCCAAACAGCTTTCTGGACATTACCTACCCGGACGAAAACAGGGAAACATCAAGGCCCACTTTTATCTATTTTCATGGCGGTGGATTCTTCGGAGGCAGTAAGAGTATCGGGGATCCCCTCGCAGGAAGTGATGCGACCGCATTGTTGGACGATATCTGTGCCGGCGGATTCAACCTTGTCAACATTGATTACGTGCTTGTTCCGGAATACCATTTTCCGGCTCCGCTGATTCAGGCCAACGAAGCCTTTCAGTTTTTGCTTGACCACGCTGATGAATATCATCTGGACATGGATCGGGTGGTGATCATGGGCTCGTCCGCGGGAGCGATCATGACAAGTCAGCTGGGGAGTATCATCACCAATCCGGATTATGCTGAAGCCTTGGGTATTTCACCGGTGCTGAAGCCGGAACAGATCAGGGCAGTCGTGCTCGATGACGCGCCTCTCGTTTATGATAAGTTTTCTTTAGGAACCAAAGTCCTTGTGGGCAACTATGTAAAAGGATCTATCTTCCTCAGTCGTGAGGAAAAGCAAACATACAACAACATCCTGTGGGTCGATTCAAATTATCCTGATTCGTTCTTGTTGGGCAGTGAATACTACGTAGATATGCGAGAAATGGATGCTGCATTAACCAGCGCAAACGCAGAACACGCTTTAGTCGATCCTTTGGCTGAACGGAATCTTCAAATGCAGCATTGCTTTGTTGCTTCTGAACGTGAAAAAGATGTGGCAAAAGATGCATTTGATAGGATGATGTTTTTTATAAAACAACGAGTGCAATAAAAAAGTATCGAGCCGCTGCGTTGTTCAGCGGCTCGATACTTTTTTGGTGTCATGGCGGGCTTGGTGTGTTGATACAAAAGGTGTAAAACTTACGGTTGGTCTTTGAAGGAATAGAAAAAAGACAGGTTTTTCAAAGCCTTGCGGCTTTGCTCAGATGCTGTCAGCTATTATCCAGACATACTTACATTTCCAATGGCAAGATGAACCTTCTTTTCCCATATTTTCCCGGGTTCGTGAGGTGTAAACGGGGTGTAAACTGCATGAGGGATGGTCAAAAGTGCTTGATTTTACAGGGAAAATCGGCTTTTGTTAGAGGCTTGCCGTGGCAGATAAATAATATCCTTGTCAAGTGCGATCAGCCTCCTGAAAAGCCGTATTCTGCCGCAGTTAGCCGCGATTTGCCGCGCAGAAACAGTTGTTAATTGTCTGTGACTCTGTCACGGAAAAAGCAAAATACGGCAAAATGCGGCAAGTCAATGCCGTCATTGGTAGTCAAATGGTAGTAAAAATCGGGGTGGTTTACTACCGTGGAATGAATGGAAATAAAACGAAGCATGCTGATTATTTCTCAATACTGACCAGCGGAATCTGCTGCAGATCCCAACTGCCGTCACGATGAATTGTGATAAGCTCGCCGCCGCGCTGGGCGGTATCCTTCTCAATGCCCGGCATCGCCAAATAATCGATGCTCATACCATAGGTCAAACGGACACCCTCATATTCCAGTGACATATTGTTGTAGTGGTCGTGGCCGCAGAACATGGCTTCACAGCCTAAATCCCGCGCCCGGTCAAACAGACTGCTTGGATACTCGGAGCAGCATACTTTGTTGATCATCTTCTCCCCGTTCTCTCCAAAGAACCAGGTGACCTCGCTGCTTTCCGCTTCGTACAGCTCAAAGGCAGTACGGTATTGCTGCAGGGGAATATGGAAGAATATCATGGATGGAACAGGTTGCCCGGCCTCAGCGCGCATGCGATCAACTTCGCGGGCATACCAGTCTACTTGATCGTCGTGGATAAAGTCGTAGACGTTAATCCCCTCACCGGTGTAGGCATTGGAGTCAATGAGGAACAACCCGGTATTCAGACTACCGTCAGTATTGCGCAGCTCAATGAGTTGGTTGTTTCGGCCGGTGACGCCCGGTTGGGTATACGGATAAAGCAGAGTCCCGGAGGTCTTATAGGAAAGTGACATGAAGACATTGTTCAGCTCTTCTTTATTCAGTGAGGCCAGGCTTTCCGTGTCATGATTGCCATAGGTGAAAGCCCAGGGAATACCGAGATTTCGCATAAAAGCGGCAAACTGGTACACAGGCGCAGAATTGTTGAAGGACATGGACATGATGCCCAGCGGGAAACAAAGGTCACCCGTGACGATCACCAGATCGGGGTGGGTATTCTCAATCAGCTTGTAACAGGCGGCCAGCGCCTTGTGGTCTTGCCGATAGGAGAAGAGACTGCTTCCCAGATGTATGTCGGTAAGGTGAAGGATCCTGAAATCTTCCTGCTCCGATGTAATGGTATAGACGCCGGTTTCATCATTATAGTCAATGCGGTCGGCGCTGTGTTCCACGACTGGCAAAGAATTGATATAGGGCTGCGTATAAAAGGTGTCGCGGCTCATATAGGCAAAGCCGCCGACAAGGACCAGCAGCGCGAGGATCAGCGAAGCGCGAGGCTTGTTGAATACCACATTTCGGAATGTCACGCGCTTGCGCAGCGTCAAATCGTAAAGCAGGATCAACAGCGCAAACAGGATACCTGCGAATAGATAGGCATTGGCCGGATAAAAGATATATTCGCGCAGCAGAATCACAACGGCTGTAACGGCTGCCCAATACAGAACTGAAAAGATGGTGATGCTGTTGGCATGGCAAAGAAACCGCTTATGCTCGGGACGGCCAATGCGTTTCTGAAACATCCGCACCATCAAAGTGTTCTTCACCAGCAGGAACAACGGGATCTGAATCAAGATGATGTTGGAAAAGATGTTCTCGAAGAGTTCTGCTGGCTTGGAATTACCAAAGATATAAAAGCTCAGTTCAGAGCCGAAATAAACTGACAGCGCACCAAAGAACAGGGCAATCGAGTTTAACAGGCGTTTTGCGTGGATATCGGAGCTGTTTCTCAGGAAGTGAAAGGTATCCACATCGATCCGTTCGTCGCTGTGCTGCTTTTCGATACGCAAAAACTTTCTTAAAACCAGAACTGCCCAGAGAAAAAGCAATACGCCAAAACCAAGAGTAAAGAAGAATTCCGGATTCCATGAGAAAGCATTGAAAATTGTCCAAAGCAGTTCTGCAAGAAGCAACGCAGAGAGAAGAGCAACCATGTATACTCTCCGGCGCTGCTGACGCAGTTCTTTCTTTATAGCTGCCCTGTCTCGCAGAGCTTCTGTGCTGAGCCAGAGTGCGGCGTCCTCCGGCGTATATCCGCCGATAGCCGCCAGTTTTTCATAACTGCCATACTTTTCGGCGAGTTCATCCGGAGCTGCATCAGGGGCTTTATTCTGCAATGCCCGTTCTATTTTGCCGCGTGCCTCTGCAGCCTCTTCACTGTATGGGAGTCTGTCAAAAAACAGCGCGATCCATTGTTCAATCAGATTCATGTATCTTCTCCGTTTATACAGAACTGGTCAGATGTTTCAGAACAGCAGCGGCAGCAGAGGGTGTTACTAAACATTCTTTTTGCCATGTAAACTCTGCACATAACCGGATAGCAAACAAATATGGTTTGTAACATAGGCATGAAATGCCGCAATTTGCCGGGCAGAAAAAGTTGTTCATAATCTGTGACGCTGTCACGGAAAAAGCAAAATACGGCAAAATGCGGCAAGTCAAAGCCGTCAATGGTAGTCAAATGGCAGTAAAAATCGGGGTGGTTTACTACCGTAGGGTGAAGGGGATACTCTGGGAAATCAGCTAAACAAGGACCCGTTATATTTCATCTGCGCTTTGATCATCAATCCAATACCAGCAAAAAAGCCGATGCCGAACGCGATCCATCCTGTGCCGGTTTGAAATGCGAGATTGATAATTCCGGTGAGACAAGTACCAACACCTATCAGGAGAAGCCCGATCCCCATGTGGCGTGTATAGGCGGGTACATCTGATTTCTGCACATTCTTATGGTGATAGTCATGTACAAGAGAGATCATCTGCTTTTTCCAAAGCAACAGGCCCATCACAACGCATAGAAGACCCACAATCATGCAAACAACAAAGCCGACTATCATCGTGCTAAACACCCCGCAAAATTAAGTAGTTTATTATACATCATCACCACGGATTTTTCCACATAAAAAAACGGCACTCTGCAGCTCGCAGAGTGCCTCAGACTGTCAAAAAACCCCGCTACAGCGTCAGATGACAGAGCAGCGGGGGAGCTCGAGGGGGCAAGGCCCCTTGCTCGCCTTGCCGCATTGCCATTCCCGGGCCTGCTACGCGACGGCCCGCCAATGGCGCGGCTGCGGAAACTGCACTTTGCCTGTATCTGCCACAGGCAGCGGCAAAGCGCAGTTCTCGAATACAATAGCCCGCCGCTCGAAAAGCCTTGTTTTGCAAGGCTTTTCGAAAATAGCATTTTGTGTACGGCCAAAATGCTCGGCGGGGAAGCGCAGTCAAAAAAATCCCCAAAGGACTTTTTTGACAAACTGAAGGGAGCTTCTTTCGAAGCTCCCTTGTGCGTTTCGGGCACGGCCTCAGGCCCTGCCGTTTTTGTTCTTTTCGTAAAGGATCTGCAGGCCGTCAATGAGGATATCCGGCTCCAGGTGGAACTTGTGCCTGCAGTGGGGGACGATCATGGGGCTGACGCCGCCGGTGAGCACTGCGCTGACGGGCTTGCCCAGCTCCTCCTCCATCCGGTCGAGGATCCCGTCCAGCATGGCGGCGCAGCCGATGACGGCGCCGGAGCGCATGCAGTCCACGGTGTTGGTGCCGAAGAGCTTGGCGGGGCCGGCCAGGTCGATATAGGGCAGCTGGGCGGCCTTGGCGGACAGGGCGTTCACCGAGACCCAGAGCCCGGGGATGATCATGCCGCCGATATAGGCCCCGTTTTCCGCGATGACGGAGACGGTGGTGGCGGTGCCCATGTCCACGATGGCGATGGGGGCGGGGTACTTGGCCCGGGCGGCCACGGCGCCCACGATCAGGTCGCTGCCCACGGTGCCCGGATCGTCCATGCGGATGTTGAGCCCGGTTTTGATGCCGGGGCCCACCACCATCAGGTCCACGCCGGTCAGGAGCTTCACCGCCTGGGGGATCACGGTCTGCAGATAGGGGACCACGGAGGAGAGGATGCCCCCCTCGATCCGGGAGATGTCCACCTTGTGCATGGTGAGGATGCCCTGAATGTCCAGGGCGTACTGGTCAAAGGTCTTGTTCCGGTCGCTGGCCAGACGGGAGGAGAAGACCTGCGTCCCGTCCTCGATGCCGCCGAGAACGATGTTGGTATTGCCGACGTCAATGGCTAAGATCACGCTTCATCCTCCACTTTCTTTTCTGCCGCAGGGGCTGGAACGGCGGGCCTTGCCGGCTCCTGCCCGTCCCGCTTCAGGGCCCGGGCCACGGCCTTGGCAACGCCGCCGGCAATGACGAGCCCGGTGAGCCACTCCACCAGGCCCTGGACGCCCACCACGAGGATCACGAACATCAGGGGGTTGACGGCGCCCTTGTCAGCCACCATTTTCTGCACGAATTCCGTCTGATAGAACACCAGCACGATGAAGCCCATGAACAGGATGGTGTTCAGCATGGGGGCGGCGAGCCCGCCGGCAAACCAGCACCAGATCCGTTTGGGGTCCAGTTTCCGGAACAGCTGGAAGAGCCAGCCCGTGGCAGCGCCCACTAGGATGCGGGTGCCGACACACAGCAGAAAGGTGAGAAAGGGACTGACCTGAAAGAAAAAGCCAGTCATGGCGGAGGCGCCGGTCATGGCGTCGTAAAGACTGGTAAAGCCGAAGACCATGCCCAGGATCGCGCCGCCCAGAGGGCCCAGCAGCATGGCCCCGATGGCGATGGGGACCATGGTCAGCGTCATTTTCAGCGGACCCACCGGAATCATGGACAGGCCCATGATCCGCATGGCGAGAATGATGGCGATGAACACGGCGTACTCGGCGATGGTGCGCGCGTCGAAAACCGGCGCATAAGATCTTCTTTCCATATGCAATTACCTCCTTGCTTGCGTTCCGGCTCTGCCGGATACACTGCGTCAGACTGCGGCGGCGCGCCTCTGCCTTTCGTCCTCCTGTCCGCGGGGGTACAGGGGACCGGCTTCTCTCGCCGCCGTGGGCATTATATCGCAAAGACGCCGGGGATGCAACCATTTTTTGAAGGATTTCCCGGGGGACGTCCCGGGGTGTTTCGCTTGCAAATCCGGCCTTTTGTGATATAGTGGTACAAAAGACGGTTTTTGAGGAGGAATGTTCCATGCTGAAGGGAAAATTCATCGTTCTGGGCGTCACCGGCGGCATCGCCTGCTACAAGGCAGCGGCTTTGGCCTCTCTCCTGGTCAAGCAGCACGCCGAGGTGCAGGTCATCATGACGGAGAACGCGACCAAGTTCGTCACGCCCCTGACCTTCGAGCAGCTCACCGGCAAAAAGGCCCTGACCGATACCTTTGACCGCAATTTCACCCACAGCGTGGAGCACATCGCCGTGGCGGACCGGGCGGACCTGGTGCTCATCGCCCCGGCCACGGCCAATGTCGCGGCAAAGCTTGCCCACGGCCTGGCGGACGATATGCTGACGACGACCGTGCTGGCCTGCGACTGCCCCAAGCTCATCGCCCCGGCCATGAACACGAAGATGTACGAAAACCCGGTGACCCGGGACAATCTGGAGGCCCTGCGGCGCTACGGCTGGGAAGTGATCGAGCCCGCCGAGGGCCGCCTGGCCTGCGGGGCCGTGGGCAAGGGGAAGCTGCCGGAGCCTGAGGCGCTGCTGGAAAGCGTTCTGCACGCCGTGGCCCACGAGAAGGATCTGCAGGGCAAAAAGGTCCTGGTCACCGCCGGTCCCACCCGGGAGGCCCTGGACCCGGTGCGCTATCTCACCAACCGCTCCTCCGGCCGCATGGGCTACGCCGTTGCCCGGGCTGCCGCCCGCCGGGGCGCGGAGGTGACCCTGGTCTCCGGCCCCACCAGCCTGCCCCGGCCCGGCTATGTGGAGATCGTGGACGTGGAGTCCGCCCAGGAGATGTATGAGGCCGTGACCGCCCGGGCCCCGGAGATGGACATCATCATCAAGGCCGCCGCCGTGGCGGACTACCGGCCGGCCCAGGTGGCGGACAACAAGATCAAGAAGAAGGACGGGGACCTGGCCCTGCCCCTGGAGCGGACCCTGGACATCCTGGGGACCCTGGGGAAGAACAAGCGACCCGGCCAGTTCCTCTGCGGCTTCTCCATGGAGACGGAGAATCTGCTGGAAAACTCCCGGAAAAAGCTGGAGAAGAAGAATCTGGACATGGTGGCCGCCAACAATGTGAAGGTGGCCGGCGCCGGCTTTGGGGTGGACACCAACGTCCTCACCCTCATCACGGCGGCAGGGGAGAAGGAGCTGCCCCTCATGTCCAAGGATGCCGCCGCCGACGCCCTGCTGGACGCGATCCTGGAAAACTGAGCTTTTGAAAGAAAGATAATCACAAAACAGCGCCCCCGAAAGCTGAGGCTTTCGGGGGCGCTGCATATTGCAGGATGGGTACATTTCCCTTTTCCCGGAAGAATAGGGGACCCGGGGATTAGGAGCCGAAATAGGCGTTTGCCGCCTGGTTGTAGAGCGTCAGGGCTTTCAGCAGGCTGAGGAGCGTGTCGTCGCCGCCCTTGCTGAGGTTCTTCCAGACATAGCTGAGGGCGCAGTAGTCCAGGCTGATGATCACGCGCGAGCCGCTGAAGACCTCCACGTGGAAGCTCTTGTCCAGATCCTTGGCGACAATATTGCTGATCTCAATGTAGTAGTAGCTGCCTTTTTTCACCGGCTGCACGGTCTTGCCGTCTACCTTGAAGGTGAACTGCGAGAGATCGCCCTTGACGATGAAGTAGTGGCGGATCGTGGTGTCGTCGGTCAGCAGCAGGCTGGAGCCGTAGTAGCTGATGCCCGTGCCGGCCTTGGAGCTGATCACCGGCGCATAGGCGCTGACAGAGTCGGCGGTGATCGCGCTCAGGTCGCCCAAGACCTCGACCCGATCGTCCTCGTTGTAATGGAACTGGAGCTGCGCAAGGCTGCCCAGGTCGGACAGGGCGTTGACCAGAGCCAGGAGCTGGGCATCCTCGCCGGTGGCGCGGACCTGCTCAATGTAATCCTGGGCGCAGAAGCTGCAGCCGGTCTCGGTGCAATCGTTGAGCTGTTTGTCGAACAAGGGCAGAAGCTCACCCTCGCCGTTGTAGAGACGCACCGTGTACTTCTCGGTGAGCTGGGCGAACTTCACGGAAACCGTGAAGATATGGCAGGTCTGGTCCCCCTGAACGACGGTCCTGGCAGAGGAGACCGGAAGCTTCTCCTCACCGAAGATGACATAGGCGTCGGGATCCGCGGTGACGGACTCCGGCAGGATCAGATACACATTCAGCGCGATCTTGCCCTTCAGGCTCAGGCTCTTGCCGTATACCATGGAGAATTCCGCGTTTTCGTCACACCAGATGCAGTTGTCGGGACCGTTCGGATGGGTGCAGGGTTCGATCTTTGCGTAGTCATTTTCCTGGCAGGCGGTGACGCGCTTGGCTGCCAAGACCTTCTTGGCGCTGTCCGCGTTCTGGCCTGCGGTGACCATGGCCTCGCCATAGATCAACAGCTCGGCCTCGTCGGCATCTGCTGTATTTCTGCCGCGGCCGATGGCCCTTGCATTTCCTCCGTCGGCCATAACCGTGCCGCCGTTAATGGTGATGTTGCCGCCCGGACCAAAGTTTCCTCCGCCAATGCCGGCTCCGGCGTCTCCGCCCTTAGCCGTGACTGTTCCGCCGTTGATGGTGATCGTGCCGCCGGCGCCATCAGATCCGCCGCCAATACCAGCGGCAACTCTGCCGCCGTTGGCCGTAACGGTACCGCCGTTGATGGTGATCGTGCCGCCGGCGCCATAACGGCCGCCGCCGATGCCGGCTCCGCCTTCTCCACCCTGGGCTGTAACCGTACCGCCGTTGATGGTGATTGTGCCGCCGGCGCCATAGCTTCCGCCGCCGCCGATGCCCGCGCCCATGCTGTATTGGCATCTGGCCGTAACCGAGCCGCCGTTGATGGTGATCGTGCCGCCGGCGCCGGCTTCGCCTCCACCGATGGCCGCGCCATACACTCCGTTGGTTACATTGAGATTGCCGCCGTTGATGGTGATCGTGCCGGCGTTTTGACGATAGTTGCCGCCCAGGCCGGCTTCGCGAGCGCCTGCTCCGTTGATCGTCAAGGCACCGGAAGCGCCTTTCTGCCGCCAGATGGTGATGGCGTTGCCCTCGCCCACGTTGATACCGTTGACCGCGGTCAGTGTCGCCCCGTCGCAGAGGATCAGGTGCACGTCGCCGCTGACGCCGATGCGCCCGTCGATCCGGGTATCCTCCGTGACCACGTACCAGCCGGTACTCCAGGATCTGTTGTCGGCGGAGACGACGGTGTACTGCGTCACGGGCTCCTTATCGTTGCCCTGGGCGTCCACATAGGGCACTCCCGGCAGAGCCGTCGGCCCGATGACGGCCTTTTTCACGGGCTCCCCGTCGACCAGAATGGTGTAGATCAATCTATTGACGTTGTTATAATACGTCCCGATTTCGCCGCCCTCGGGCGTCGTCTCCTGGATGCCGATGCCGAGGCCGAAGGTCGGCTCGTTGTCGGAGTAGATCGTATACTTTCCGCCCTCGAGAGTTAAGGTACTGTTCTCTGTTACCGTCAAATCGCCGCAAACGATTCCCATGCTATCAGAACCCTTGCCCGTAACTGTGCTGCCGCCGCGGATCGTGGCGCCGCGCGCGGTCCAGAGGCCAAAGTAGTCACCCTCGGCCCAAACAGTGGGCCCGTCGATCACAAGCCCGTAATAGCAGCTGATCGCCGTGTTCCAACCGGTGGCTGTCAGTGCGCCGGAGCCGGTGATGATCGTGCCTGGCCGGTTATCTGTACTGATACCGCTGGCCGAGCCGCTGAGCGTGTTCGTGCCCACGAGCACGATGGTAAGCTCCATATCTGATTTTCCGGTGATGATATTTCCCCTGGAGTTGGTTTCCTCGTCGTAAGCTGAGCCGGTGATGTTGGCGTTCGTCAGGGTCAGCGTGCCCTTTGCGGCGTCGCCCTCGAATTTCGCCGTGCCGTCGCCCAAGATGTCCCCGGCGTTCTCGCTGGTCACTCGCACGCCGCCGACCCACAGGGCATACTCGGTCACAACGACGTCTTCCTTGAAGTTGGCCACCAGGGTCCGATTGGCGGAGGCGGTGAAGCTGTAGGTAGCGCTGGTGCTGACCGCCGTGCCGTTCTCGGTCCAGTTGACGAACTTATAGCCGCTGTTGGGCGTGGCCGTCAGGGTGACGGTCTTGCCCTCCTCATATTCGCCAGCGCCGGAGACGGAGCCGCCCTCCGCGGGATTGGCGGAGGCGCTGATGGTGTATTTCGTCACAGGCACCAGCTCGAAGTTGGCGACCAAGGTCCGGTTGGCGGAGGCGGTGAAGCTGTAGCTGGCGCTGGTGGCGACCACGGTGGCGTTCTCGGTCCAGTTGACGAAGCGGTATTCGTCGTTGGGCGTGGCGGTGAGGGTGACGGTCTTGCCCTCCTCATATTCGCCCGCGCCGGAGACGGAGCCGCCCTCCGCGGGATTGGCGGAGGCGCTGATGGTATACTTCGCCGCAGGCTTCAACTCGAAGTTGGCGACCAGGGTCCGGTTGGCGGAGGCGGTGAAGCTGTAGCTGGCGCTGGTGGCGACCACCGAGCCGTTCTCGGTCCAGTTGACAAAGTTGTATTTGTCGTTGGGCGTGGCGATGAGGGTGACGGTCTTGCCCTCCTCATACTCGCCCGCGCCGGAGACGGAGCCGCCCTCTGCGGGATTGGCGGAGGCGCTGATGGTGTACTTCGTGGACGACGGCTGGAAGTTGGCCACCAGGGTCCTGTCGCCCGAGACGGTGAAGCTGTAGGTCTCGATGGTGCTGACCACCGAGCCGTTCTCGGTCCAGCTGACGAAGTCGTAGCCGCTCTTGGGCGTGGCGGTGAGGGAAGCGGTCGCGCCGTCCTTATACTCGCCCGCGCCGGCCACCGTGCCGCCCGCCGTGGGATTGGCCGAGGCGCTGATGGTGTAGAGCTTGGCGAACTTCGCCGAGACCACCATGTCGTTGGCCGGCATGGTGAAGCTGTTGCCGCTGATCTTGGTCAGGGTAGCGGAGTTGCCGTGGAGCTCGCCGGCCATGAAGCAATCCAGCGCATAGCCTTCCTCAGGCGTGGCCGTCAGCGTCACGACATCGCCCTTGGCATAGAGGGTCTTTTCGTTCTCAATCTTGACCGTGCCGTGTTCGATGTTGGGATACACGTAGACGCGGACATAGAAGAGCGCGTAAATCGTCATGTCCTGCCAGGGGGTAAAGACGTAGGGGTTGTCCTGGCTGAGGGTGTTGCCGCTGGCGTCCACCCAGCCGTAGAAATGATAACCGTCCAGGGGTGTGGCCGTGGCGGTGATCTGACCGTTGCTCGCAGTGGCCTCCAGCGTGCCGGAGCCGATCGGAACCACCACAAAGTCAACGTTGTATGTGGTGGAGGGAAGCTTCTTGAAGGTCACTGAGATATTCAGGTCGGTGCCATCCATGGTAAAGGTAACGGTGTTTTCCGTGGCAGAATAATTCGTGGGGATGCCCGAGATCGAGTCGATCATGTAACCGCTGTTCGGGGTCACGGTGAGCGTTACAACGTCGTCCTCATAATAGGGGCCGGGCGTCAGCGACGCCGTGCCGCCGGCGCCGACACTGAGCGAGACATTGGCCGAGTACAGCGCGCGCACCCAAATGTCGCAGGCGGGCATGCTGAATTTGTTGCCGCCGTTGGGGATGCGGTTCCATTCCACCGAAAGAGCGGATCCTTCCACATCCTCGCCGTATTCATAGACGGTACTGCGCCCACTCATGGCAGGCGCGGTCAGGGTGATCTCGGTGCCCGGTGCGAAAGAGGGCAGATCCGGGGACACCTTAAGGCCGTTGACGCCATCCGGGTCGTAGGGCTTGTTGATGTAGATGAAGTACTCTCCGTTCTTCTTGAACACCGCGTCCCACTCGCAGTCCCCCGTCAGGACCGTCTGATAGGTGCTGGTATGGGAGTTCTCGCCGGTTTCGTAGTTCACCCACCACATAAAGGTGTAGCCGCTGTAGGCCACGGCCTTCAGGGTGATGGTCTGCCCCACGTAATAAGGGGGAGGCTCTACGATCCAGGCGTTGCCGGCATCCAAACTGGGATCGATATAGATGTCCACTTTGCAGGTTTCGGCCGCCGGCTCGTCTGCGCTCTCCTCCTCAGGCTCCGGCGCTTCTTCCTCCGCCGGGGCCTCTTCCGGGACGTCGGCGGCCTCCGCCGGCTCTTCCGCCGGGCTTTCGGCTGCTTCCGCCGGGCCCTCCGCAAGGGCGGCGGCCGGGAACAGCGCTGCAAGCATGAACAGGGTCAGCAGAAATGCGAGGATCCGTTTTTTCATATACAGTTCTCCTTTCCTTTACTGATTTATTGAAATAGCGAATGCTTACGCCTCTAGAATAAACGATGGACGGCAATCCGTCAAACAAAAAATCACAAAAAAGGAGAAAAAGTCGCGACAGGTCTCCGGGGAGCTGTCAGCCCGGAGGGCACGCGGGAGAGACGAAGGCTCCGGAGTTCGAAAAACCGGTTCTCTCCGCCGGGGCGGGGGGACAGAAAAATCCCCATGGGCGGACAACTGCGCCTTTGCGCACAACAGCGATCCGCACATGGGGAAATGTTCGGTTGATTCTTTCAGCTCCGGCTCGAGCGGCGGAGCTTTCTGCCGGTCAGCGTCACGGCGCCCAGGCCCAGGCCGGAGAAGACCAGCAGCCCGCCCCAGAACAGGGGGTCGAGATCGCCGGTGTCCGGATTGTCGCCGCCGGAGCCGTCTCCGCGTCTGGTCCCGCCGCCGCCGGTGCCGGCCTTTACGGTGAGACCGGTGACGGCTTTGCCGTCGTCAAAGGTGATGGTGATGATGTGGGTGCCGGAGTTGAGCTGGCTGAGGAATTCGTTGGTCAGCGTCACAACGGTGCCGCCGTTGGAGCCCGCGTGGGCCGTGTAGTCCTGACCCAGCTTCAGCTCGCCCCCGTCGACCTTCACGCCGGTGAAATGCTTGTAGCAGTCCGCGTCCTTGGGGGTGCGGCGGATGGTGATGGGCAGATCCTTGCCGCTGGTTTTGCCGTAGATGCTGCCGCCGCCGGAGACTACGGTGTACTTGACCACCTTGGCCCACTTGGCGTAGAGCACCAGGTCCGAGGTGATGGGCGTGGAGAAATCAAAGAGACGGGTGAGATTCTGGTCGGTATACCAGCCGTCGAAGACATAGCCCCTGCGGGTGGGATCGTCCGGCTCGTAGGCGCAGGCGTTGTGCTTGACGGTCTGCGAGGCGGTCTCGGTGCCGCCGTTGGCCTTGAAGGTGACGGTGTGGACCTGGATCGTCCACACGGCGTAGACCGTGGTGTCCTCGGTAAAGACCTCCACGCCGATGCCGAAGGGATCCCCGTCGGGCGTCCGGGCCCAGCCGGTCATGTTGTAGCCCACCCGGATCATGCTGTTGGTCAGGTTGTCCAGCTCGGTGAGGTCCAGCTTGCCGTCGACGCCGGTGACCAGGGTCTGGGAGGCGGGCTCGCCGCCGTTGCCGTCAAAGGTGACGATGACGCCCTCCCGCCGGAACACGGCCACAAAGGTCTTGGGGCCCTCGTTGGAGGGGAAGTTGAAGGAGGGCTCCGTCTCGGCAAGGGGATTGCCCGCTTCGTCCTCCCAGTGGTCAAAGCTGTAGCCGTGGGAGGGCTTGCAGCCGATCCAATAGGGGCCGCCCTCGCGCCAGGCGTTGAAGCTGAGCTGGGACTGGTATTCCTCGTCCCCGAAGGAGACAAGGCCGCCCACGCCGATGTTCCCGTCGGTGTCCGTCACCATGCCCAGGATGGGGCAGGTCCAGCGGGCCTGAAGCGTGATGTCCTCCCTGACGGGGGTGGAGAAGTCATAGGGTCCGCTGCCGCCGGCAATGTCCAGATACCAGCCCTCGAAGGCGTAGCCCTCCAGCACCGGATCCTCGGGCTTCTCGGCGGTGCCGCCCATGGGGACGGTCTGGCTTTCGACCTCCGGGCCGCCGAAGGTCTCAAAGCTCACGGTATAGGTGATATACCCGTTTTCGATCAGGGCGTGCTTGGAGATGAGGTGGCCGTCCTTCAGGGTGATATGCCGCTTGTCGCTGCCGACCTTGCCGCCCACCGGCTCCTTGACGCCCAGCCTGTCGCCCAGGAGGATCTCCGGGGCGTAGATGGCGCCGTGCTCGCCCTGGCCGTCGGCGGTGACGCGGATGGTGTCGTTCTGCAGATCCAGGGTGCCCTCCGGCTCCACGTGGATGCCGATCTCTCCGCCCTTGGCCACGATGATGCCGCCGTTGACGGTGATGCCCTTGAGGCCGCGGATCCCGTCGTTCATGCCCTCGGCCGTGATGTCCCCGCCCTTGATGAGCATGGGCTCGGCGGACATGAGACCGGTCTTGGCGGCCTCGGCGTCACATTCCTCGCCGGTGGCGACAGCCTTGATCACGCCCTCCTCCAGGGTGAAGGTCCCTTTGGTATAGATGCCGATAGCGGTGCCGGTGGCCGTGACCTCGGCGGTGTTCACCAGCATGTCGCCCTCCACCCAGATGCCGGACTTGTCGGCGCCGGTGGTCTCCACGGTGATCTTGCCCTCCTGGGCGGTGAGGCTTTGATTGCACACGATGCCGTTGCCGGTGACGGTGGCGCTGAAATCGCCCTTGAGCGTCAGGTTGCCGTCATTCACGAAGATGAACGTATCGGCGGTGGTCTCGCCCAGGGCGGCGCTGCCCTCGATGGTCAGATTCACGCCGTCCGCCAGGATCAGGGCCCCGCTGGGCTCGTGCATGGCGGTGATGGCGGGATCGTTCAGACGCAGGGTGCCGGTGCTCGGGTCATAGCTGGCCTTGCCGCCGTCGCCCAGGATATCGTCCTTGTTCCTGCTGTTGACCTGCACGCCGCTGACCCAGACGTTGTACCACTCCACGGTCTCGCCGGGGATGGTGTAGTTCTCGGTGGTGACCATCAGGCTCCCGTCGGACTGGAGCGCGACAGACTGGACAGCCAGACTGTCGATGCTGACGGAGCAGCTCTCGGGAAAGACAAAGCCTTCGGCGGGAGCGAGCACGATAGCGGCAAAGTAGGCCTGACCGGCCTCAAAGCTCTCCGGAGCGATGCCCGAGGTGTTGTACCAATAGGCCTCCTTCACGCTGAAGCCCTCGCCGGCAGTGACGCTCACCGACGCGGGAACGGGCTGGCCGGCCTCCGCGCCGGTGGGTCCGGCCTGGGGCAGGGTCAGCGAAAGCGCGGCGGCAGCGATCTCGGTATCCGGGGTGTCCGGCTCCGGAGGTTCCGGTTCCTCCGCCAGGGCGGACAGGGAACCCAGGGGCAGCATGCTGAGGATCATGATCACCGCCAGCAGCAGGCCCATATATTTCAAGCAGGTGCGATTCATGCAGAGTTCCTCCTGAATTGCGGTCGTCAAGGTGGTTCCGTACTATATATGGGATGTCCGGGAAAACAAGATATACTCCCAAATCTACTATTCTCAATATATCATACCAGAAAACGCCTCATAAAACAAGAGGAAAATCATGGCGCCCTTCGTGCCGCCGGGAAAAGCGGGGCAGCGCCGCAAAAGGCCCGTAATACCGGAAAAAGACGGCAGATTCCGCCATTTTGCCCGATTCCGAAAGAAATGTGATTTCGTTGACAAGAGCAGGCTTCGGTGCTAGAATGAAACAAGTCCGGCACGCCGGGACAGATTTGCCGCGCCCTGAGCGCGGCAGCAATCAAAACGTAGGAGATGAAGGCTTTGCGGCATTTCAGACAGGTGTTGGCATTTCTGCTGCTTGCGCTGTTGTTCCTGGGCGCCTGCGGGTCCGGGAATACGCCTGCGGCGGAAGAGACCGCTGCGCCGTTTGCGGCAGGAGCGGCCGTCAGGACCCAGGGCGCCAGGATGTCTGATGAACCGCAGGCCGCCGGAACGAGTACCGAGGCGCAGTCGGTGAAGCCCCAGGGCATGGTGTATTACACCTATTTCGACACGGTCTCCTATGTATACAGCTACGCAGGAGATCCGGCAGAACAGTTCGAGGACCGTTCTGCCGAAGTTTCAACGATCCTGCTGGAATACCACCAGCTGTTTGACATCTACCATGAGTACAGCGGGATCACGAATCTCTGCACCGTCAACAAGAACGCCGGCGGCGAGCCCTTGAAGGTGGACCGGAAGCTCATCGACTTCCTGCTCTGCGCCAGGGAGATGTACGAGCTCACCGACGGGGAGATGAACGTGATGCTGGGCGCGGTGCTGCGCCTCTGGCACGACTGCCGGGAAGCGGCGACGGAAAATCCCCGGAACGCTTCGATCCCCGAGGAAACGGCCCTGCGGGCGGCCGGTGCCCATACCGGCATCGAGCTGCTGGAGATCGACGAGGAAAACGGCACCGTCCGCATTGCGGATCCGGAGGCCTCCATCGACGTGGGAGCCCTGGGCAAGGGCTACGCCACCGAGCGGGCGGCGGAATATCTGGAGTCCGTCGGCGCGGAGGGCTATGTCCTGAACATCGGCGGCAACATCCGCTGCATCGGCGACCGGCCGGACGGCAGCGGCTGGCGCACCGCCATCCGGGACCCGAACGAGGACGCCGAGGACTACGCCTGCCGGATCCGGATCCGGGACACGGCCTGCGTCACCTCGGGCGTCTATGAGCGCTACTTCACCGTAAAGGGGCAGCGCTACCATCACATCATCGACAGGGACACCCTGTTTCCGGCGGACTACTATGCGTCCCTCACCGTGGTCACCCGGGACAGCGCCCTGGCGGACGCTCTGTCCACCGCGCTTTTCTGCATGCCGGTGGAGCAGGGCATGATACTAGCGAACAGCATCGGCGGCGTGGAAGTGCTGTGGATCTTCCCGGACGGGACGCAGCAATCAACTCCGGGCTTTGCCGATTTGATCGAAGAAAAAATCTAAGGAGGCGGGAGAATTGAGCCTGAAAAAAAGCATCTCGAGCCTGAAACTACCCCACTATAAGAGCACGGCGGGCATGGCCGCCGTGCGCATGCCCATCCCCAAGGAAGTGCTGATCCCACTCTCCCCGATGAACGCCCACCACGCCACCATGTCCGAGCCCATCGTCCAGGTGGGGGACCATGTGACCGTGGGTCAGATGATCGCCAGGGAGAAGGACCGCGGCGCCTCCCACATCCACGCGTCCGTCTCCGGCACGGTGACGGGCATCGAGCCCTATGCCATGGGCAACGCCTCCGGCACGGCCATCCGCATCGAGAGCGACGGCAAGATGGAAAAGTGCCCGGACCTGAAGATCCCCCAGCCCGCCAATCTGGATGAGTTCCTCCAGTGCGTGCGCGACAGCGGCGTGGTGGGTCTGGGCGGCGCGGCCTACCCCGTGTGGGCCAAGCTCTCCGCGGCCCAGAAGGGGCACATCAGCACCGTGCTCATCAACGGCGCCGAATGCGAGCCCTTCATCACGGCGGACCACCGGGTCATGCTGGAGCACGGCGACCTGATCCAGAAGGGTATCGAGCTTTTGAAGCAGTTCCTGGGCAGCGAGGAGTTCATCATCGGCATCGAGGAGAACAAGCCCGACGCCATCGCGCAGCTCACCGAGCGCTTCAAGGACGACCCCGCCGTGAAGATCATGCCGCTGAGCTCGGTTTACCCCCAGGGCGCCAAGCAGGTGCTGCTCTACAACGCCACCGGCAAGGTGGTGGAGAAGGGCCAGCGGCTTGCCTCTCTCGGCGTGATCATCATCAACGTCTCCTCTCTGGTGAAGATGGCGGAATACTTCGTCACCGGCATGCCCATGGTGGAGCGCATCATCACCGTGGACGGCTCCGCCGTGAAGGAACCCAAGAACCTGATCGTTCCCATCGGCGTCTCCGTGCGGGACGTGGTGGAGGCCTGCGGCGGCCTGAAGGAGGAGCCGGGCAAGATCCTCTTCGGCGGCGCCATGATGGGCAAGCCCCAGGAATCCCTGGACGCCCACATCATGAAGGCCACCAACGCCGTGGTCATCATGAACAGAAAGGAAGCCCTGAAGACCGAGCCCAGCCCCTGCATCCACTGCGGGCGCTGCGTGGCGGTGTGCCCTCTGGGCTTGAATCCCACCGCTTTCGCCCGGGCCATGGAGCTGGAGGATCCCGCAGCCAAGGCGGCCCTGCTGCAGAAGGAGCAGGTAAAGGTCTGCATGCAGTGCGGCTGCTGCAGCTATGTGTGCCCTGCACACCGGCCCCTGGCGGAGAACAACAACGCCGGCATCGGTTTCCTCCGCAAGTGGGAAAAAGAACATCCGGAAGGGGGGAAATAAGCCATGGAACAGCTCATGATGTCCTCTGGACCTCATATTCACAGCAAGGACAACAGCAGGAGGATCATGCTGGACGTGATCCTGGCCCTGCTGCCCGCCGCCATCGCCGGCGTAGTGATCTTCGGGGTGAAAGAAACCCTGCCGATCCTCCTCACCTGCGTGATCGCCGCGGTGCTCTCCGAGTTCCTGTTTAACCTGATCACAAAGAAAAAGCAGACCGTGGGAGATCTCAGCGCCGTGGTGACGGGCCTGCTGCTGGCCCTGAACCTGAGCACCAATGTGCTTTGGTGGCAGGCGGCCCTGGGCAGCGTTTTCGCCATCGTGCTGGTCAAGTGCCTCTTCGGCGGCATCGGGCGGAACTTTGCAAACCCCGCCATTACCGCCCGCATTTTCCTGCTGATGGCCTTCACCTCCAAGGTGGCCGGCGGCGTCCTGCCCGACGGGACCACAGGCGCCACGCCCCTGGACCTGATCGGCACCGGAGCCCAGCTTCCCACGCTGCTGGAGATGTTCCTGGGCCAGCGGGGCGGCGCCATCGGCGAGACCTGCATCCTGGCCCTGCTGCTGGGCTTTGCGTATCTGCTGATCCGCAAGGTCATCCGCTGGGAGATCCCCGTGATCTTCATGGGCACGGTCTTCGTGCTGAGCCTGCTCTTCAGCGGCTTCAGCTTCGAAACCGCCCTCTACGAGCTGCTCTCCGGCGGCCTGGTGCTGGGCGCCGTGTTCATGGCCACGGACTACACCACCACCCCCATCACCCTCCGGGCAAGGATGTGGTTTGCGCTGGGCTGCGGCCTCATCACCTTTGTCATCCGCTGGTTCTGCGCCCTGCCCGAGGGCGTGTCCTACTCCATCCTGTGCATGAATATCCTGTCTCCCTGGCTGGAGAAGTGGACGCGGAGAAAGCCGCTGGGAGGTGTCTGAGATGAAAAACAACAATCTGCTGAAAAGCCTCCTGTGCCTGGCGCTGCTGCTGGCGGTCATGGGCGCCTGCGTCCTGGGCGTCAACGCCTTCACCGCCCCCATCGTGGCGGAAAACGAGCGTCTGGCCGAAGAGGCCCGGCTTGCCGCCGAGAAGGAAAAGCTGGGCGACTCCGTGATGCTCTTTGACCGGGCCGATCCCGAGAATGCCCAGCTTACCGTCACCGCCGATACCGTGCAGAAGGTCTATCGAGACGAGGAGAAACAGGTCTACATCCTGAGCCTGCGCTCCGACAAGGGCTATGAGCACGAGAAAGGCCCCATCGAGATGACCCTGGTCATTGACTTTGAGGGCAAGATCGTATCCCTGACCGTGGACAGCTCCGCCGAGACCCGGGAACTGAGCCCCGAGTTCCTGCCCAGCTTCGAGGGGCAGGATTCCACCCTTTCCGGCGTGGAGCAGGTGGCCGGCGTCACCTATTCCACCAAAGCCATCAAGGGCGCCGTGAACGACGGCTTTGAGACCCTGATCGCAAACGAGCTCTTTGCGGGCGCGCAGAAGAGCGACGAGCAGCTGATCGAGGAGCTGATCCCCGTGGCCTATCCCGGCATCGTCAACGCCGCCGGCGCAATTCAGGGTGAAGAGCTCGCCGGCAGCGGCAGCGTCACCGGCGGCTTCAAGGCCAATAACGGCAGCGGCTGCCTCTGGTTTGCGGAGAAGGACGGCAAACAGCTGCTGGCCGTGTACACCCTGATAGGCGGGCTGAAGATCCTGAACCCCGCCGGCGAGGACGTGACCGACGCCGAGCCCGCTCTGGCGGAAGAAATCAAGACCCTCAGCGCCTCCAACCTGGAGGAGATTGACCCGACCCCGCCCAAGAAGCTCCGGAAGCAGCTGCCCGAAGGGGCGGAGCCCGTGCCCGTGGAGATCCCGGGCCTGAGCAACACCGTGGTGGCCGCCTGGTCCGCCGAGACCGAGGAGGGCACGTACTACGCCTTTATCGCCCGGCCCTACGGCTTTGAAGAGAAGGAGAGCGGCGGCGTGATGGAGGTCTACTTCGTTCTGGACGCCCAGGGCGCAATCAGCGGCTTGAACGTCAAGAGCATCTACCTGGGCGACTTCTACGACGCCCCGGACTTTACCATCGCCGACTACCGGGAGGGCTTCCTGGGCAGCACCGCCGAGACCTTTGACGACGGCGTGACCCAGATCAGCGGCGCCACCATCAGCTCCGGCGCCGTGAAGACCGCCACGCACGACGTGTTTGAAGCCTTTGCGCTTCTGACCGCAGACAGGGGGTGAGCACATGAAAGATCGTAAACTGCTGTTTCGCAACCCGACGGTTTTGATGTTCCTGGGCCTTGCTCCGGCCCTGGCCGCCAGCACCGACGTCCGCGCCGCCCTGGGCATGAGCCTGGCGGTGATGGCCGTGCTGCTGTGCTCGGCCCTGGTCCTGGGCCTTGTGCGCAGGCTGATCCCGAAGGAGGCCCTGCTCCCGGCCGCCCTGCTGGTGGTGGCGGGCTTCGCCTCCATGGTCCAGCTGCTGATGCAGGCCTTCCTGCCCAATGTGCTGAACATGCTGGGCTTCTACGTGGCCGTCCTGGCCGTGGACCTGATGCTCTTCGGCTCTGCCGAGGACGCGGCGGACTTCGGCCTGGGCAAAGGCCTGCTCAGCGCCCTGGAGAACGGCTTCGCCTTTGCCGTGTTCACCCTGGTGCTGGCCGCCATCCGGGAGCTCTTCGGCTCCGCCAGCTTTGCCGGCGCGCCGGTGGCCTTCCTGGAGCCCTATAAAAACGCCCTGCTCACCCAGACCTCCGGCGGGCTGATCGTCTTCAGCCTGCTGCTGGCGGTCTACAACGGGCTCTTCCCCGCCCGGGAGGAGACGGGCAGGAACACCGCCGCCGCCGTGGATTTCCCGGTGGATCAGGACGATGAGATGGAGGAACTGGCATGAAACAAGTGATCATTCTTGTCCTGGGCTTCGTCCTGGTGAACAACTACGCTCTCAGCGCCGGCCTGGGTTTGACGCCCATGCTGGGCTTCGCCCGCAAGGGGGAGAAGACCCTGGCCCTGGGCCTGGCCGTCACGGCGGTGACGGTGCTCTCCGCCGGGATCCTCTGGCTCCTGCGGGATCTCATCCCCGGCTACTGGCAGATCCTGGCCGCTCTGGCGGTGGTCCTGATCCTGGTGTATCTGCTGCAGCTGATCTGCGGCAAGAAGCTGGGCGTCTTCTTCCCCATCATCGCCCTCAACAGCGCGGTGCTGGGCCTGAGCCTGAACATGCTTTCGGCTGAGAGCTTCGCAACGGTGCTCCTCAGCGCCCTGGGCGTCGGCCTGGGCTTCCTCCTCGGCATGTTCCTGCTCTCCGGTGTGCAGGAGAAGATCGAGGAGGACCAGGTGCCCAAGGCCTTCCGCGGCTTCCCCATCCAGATCCTGGCCGCGGCCATCGCGGCCCTGGCGCTGACCGCCTTCCAGTTCAAGTGAAAGCCCTTTTCGCAAACAAAAAGCTGCGGGCCGATCTGATCCTGATCGCCGCCCTGCTGCTCCTGGCCGGCATCCTCTTCCTGGCGCTCAACCATGGGCGCCAGGAGGGGGGCGTGGTGGTGGTCCGGGTGAACGGCGCGGAGGTGGAGCGCCACTCCCTCTCCCTGAGCGGCACCTTTCCCCTGAACGGAGGCAGCAACATCCTGGTCATTCAGAACGGGCAGGCCTGGCTCTCCGAGGCCAACTGCCCGGATCACATCTGCGTCAGGCAGGGGAAGATCCACTATACCGGCCAGGTTATCACCTGCCTGCCCAACCGCCTCACCGTCACGGTGGAGGGCGGGGAGTCCGACGGGGTGGATTTTGTGGTCGGCTGAGGTATTCGCATGAAAACCAAGAAAGTTACGGTCATGGCCATGTGCATCGCACTGGCCATGATCCTGTCCTATCTGGAAAGCCTGATCCCCTCCCCGGGCATCCCCGGGGTGAAGCTGGGTCTGGCAAACCTGGCGGTGATTTTCGCCCTGTACAAGCTGGGCTGGAAGGAGGCCGTGGGGGTCTCCCTGCTGCGGGTGCTGCTGGTGAGCCTGCTCTTCGGCCACGCGGCCAGCCTTATGTACAGCGCTGCCGGCGCGGTGCTGAGCCTGCTGGGCATGATCCTGCTGCGGCGCTTCGACAAGCTCAGCTGCGTCTTTGTCAGCGTCTCCGGCGGCGTGCTGCACAATGTGGGCCAGATCCTGATGGCCTGGGTCCTGATGGGCTCCAACGTGGTCTTCTATCTGCCGGTGCTGATCCTCAGCGGCACCGTGGCCGGCGTGGTCATCGGCGTGGTCGCGGCCCTGCTGGTGAAGCGGACCGACATCGGAGAGCGGAAGCAGTTTTGAGCGCTGAGAGTTGAGTTTTGAATTTTGATAGCTGAATTTTTGAATTGAGTTTTGAGAAGAAGATGGAGCATTCGGCGGGTTAATCCCGCAGAACGCTCCGTTTTTGCCACAGGAGCACATCAGGTCGCGCCCGCAGTCCCGCAGCGCCGGCCAATGCCCGGCGAAATCCGTGTGAGACGCCAAGACGAGAGGGTCGCCGAGCAATGCTCGGCGCTACGGGGAATCTGCGTCGACGCCCCGTCCGCGCCCGTAGGGGAGGGGCCCTCCCGCCGTTTCGCACCGCCGATCCGTCCTCCGCCGTAGGGGCTGGCGCCCTCGACAGCCCGCCGATCCGCGCCGCGCCCGTAGCGCCGGGCATTGCCCGGCGTCGTTTCACGCGGGTTTCGCAGACCGATGCTCGGCGCTGCGGGGGAAGGACCTGCGCCCTCGGGCCGATCGCCTCAGCCGCATTGCTCGCTCAGGTAGATCTGGGCCCGGCGCTGGATCAGCCCGGCGCAGTCCTCGGCGCTGCATTCGCCGGCGAAATAGCGCTCCGCCTCGGAGCGGACGATCTCCCACACCGCGTCATCGTGGCGATAAAGCATGTCTGCTCCGGCAAAGGCCTCGGCGAAGAGGCGCAGATCCGCCTCGGCGTTCGGCCGCTTGTCCGCAAGACCCTCCTGCTCTCGCTGCCGCAGCTCTTCCTGGATCGACACCTCCAGCCCGCCCTGCATGGGGCTGAAGGCATAGCTGCGCGGATTCAGATAGAAGGTCCGCAGAAAGGCCCAGCATTCGGCCTTGTGCGCGGAGTCCGAAGCCATGCCGAGGGTCGACGTCCCCAGCTCCCCGGAGGGCAGGAGAACGCTCCCCAATTCCGGCAGGCCGACCACCGCGCAGTTCTCTTCGCCGTAATCCCGGCTCCAGACTGCCCCCAGCCAGAGCTGCGGCAGCTCGTTCACGCTCAGCAGGCCGTCCCCGTCGGCGGGGGAGGGCTGATCGGCGTAGTATTCCCCGGGGTCGGCGCCCTGGGCGGGGAGCTGGGCCGCGGCCTCCAGGAGCGAAAGGAAATAGGGCGTGTCAAAATGACATGCTCCGCTGTCCCAGTCCACCAGCTTTTTGCCGGAGGCGTTGGTCAACAGCTCCAGCAGCTCCGTGCGGCCGCGGGCCTCGGCGGAAAACAGACGCTGGCATCGGGACGTACTCTCGGCCAGAGCGAACAGCTCGTCCCAGCTCCGCGCGGCGCCAACCTCCGAGGCAAAGCCCGTGGCGGTGAGCAGGGAATAGTTCGTCACCACCTCGTAGAGACCGCCGCGGAGCTCCTGGGCCCGCAGCACGTTCGGATAAAAGCTCTCCCGGCTCAGCTCCGGGTCCGCATCGAGATAAGGATAGAGGTTTTCCAGCTTGCCGCCCACGGCCAGCGCGGCGGCGTTCAGGTCGCTCAGGTCAAAGAGATCGGGATGCGTACCGCCGGTGATGATGTCCAGGGCCATGGCCTGCCGCGCGGCTTCCTGGGCCTGCAGCTCCTTCTGCCAGTCGTTCCCATGCTCGCCGGTGTAGTAGTCCCGCACGACGATCATGCACTCCGGGTGCGCCCGGTTCCAGTCCAGGATCGCGTCCTCCAAAACGGGGGAGAGGAACAGCCGGTCCAGCACCACCAGCGTCATGGTCGCCGGCTCTCCGTCCTCGCCCACTTCCACCTCCACCGGGCGCATGCGGAACAGGCGGCTGTTCCCGTCTGCGGCGAAAAAGCCGCCCTCCGGCGCTTCCAGGAGGGCCCGGCCCACGATGCCCACGCTCAGCCACTCGAACTGCTTTTCCAGCTTCCCGGAGGACAGGTCGAAGCCGTAGGCCGAGGTGCCGTCGCTGAGATAGACGTCCCAGCGCTCCCCGCCGCAGAGCAGGCTCAGACTGCCTTTGTCAAAATGGGAGACGGCGCTCAGGCTGCCGGAATCCGCGTCGAACAGGCACAGCTCGTACCGGCCCCCATCCCGCTGGCCCAGGAGCAGACGCCCGTCGGCCAGAACGGCCATCTGGGCCGCGGCGTCCACCGGGAGATCCCATTCCTTCTCCAGCCGCTCGCCCGCGCGGAGCGTGACCAGGCTGCCGCCGCCCAGCAGGAAGAGCCTGTCCCCGCCGGCGGCGACCCAAAAGGGCATGAAATCCTCCCGGATCACGCCGGCGAGGGGCTCCTGCCGCAGCGCTTCCCCGGTCTTGTCGACCTCCTGCAGGCTGTATTCGAAGCGCCGGGACGTCTCGTTGTACGGGGCGCTCAGAACATAAAGCGTACCGTGATCGGAGGCGGCGAAGCCCTGCACGCGCGCGCCGTTGTAGGCGCTCAGCTCCTGCCGGTCCCCGCCGTTCAGATCGACGGAAAACAGGCGGCAGCTCTCCAGGCTCTCCGCCTTGAAATACAGGCGGCCGTCCAGCTCGGCCAGACTGCCGATCCAATTGATGTTGGAGCCCTCCGGGGGCTTGACCTCGGTGGACGCCAGGCGCTGCACCACGTTCCTTCGGGCCTCCTGCCCCATGCCGACTGGCTCGGAGCTTTGCTTTTGCCCGCTTGGGCTCGTTCCGCCGGGCGCGGAGCCGCTTTGGGGCGCAAAGCTGCAGGCGCAGAGCGACAGGCACAGTGCGAAGAGCAGCAGAAAACAGATCCAAAACTTTCCGGGTTTCAAAAAAATCGCCTCGCTTATAAAATAGTGTCCCCTTTTTGGGGCTGCAATGGAATATTCCATCAGAGGCGCGAAAAAGGGACAGCTTGAAAAGATCATTTTTATGCGATACGATACAGGCAGAGAGGCGGTGAGACGGTGACCGACACCTTTTTGGAAGAGCTCTATCGGGAAATGTATCCCAAAATAGTTGCTTACGCCCGGGTACGGCTGCGGGACGAGCAGCTGGCCCAGGAAGTCACACAGGACGTGTTCGTGCTGGCCCAGGAAAAGATTTCCGAGCTGCGGCAGAGCCCCAATCCCCGGGGCTGGCTGATCCGGGCGGCGGGCTACGCCGTGCTGCACGCCCAGCGGGAGCGGCAGTATGTTGAGCGGCGCACCGTGCCGCTGGGGGAGACGGAGCTGGCCGCCCCGCCGCCGGAGCCGGAGGACGAGGATCTGAAAAGCCGCATGAGCCCGGAGGAATGGCGGCTGCTGCGGGCCGTCTACTGCGACGGATATTCCATCAAAGAGGCGGCGCGGCTGTGCAATTTGAGCTTTGAGACCTGCCGAAAGCGGCTGCTGCGCTGTCGGCAGCGATTGCGGCGGGAGCTGAACGCGGAACGGAAGGGAGGGGAAGCGCATGTCGGATAAGGTCAACCGGGAACAACTGCATACCATGCCCCTGGCGGAGCTGGAGGAGCTGATCCGCTCCCTTCCGGCAGACTGCGACCCGGAGCTCTGGCTGCTGGTCATGGACGCCTATACCGAGCGCTCCGAGCAGCCTGCGCCGGATCCCGAAGCCTCTCTCAAGCAGTTCTTCTCCGATTACAGCGCCGCGGAGCCGGTCTTTGCCGAGGCTCCCGCGCCAGGGAAGAAACAGAGAAAGACGATCGTGACCGTGCTGCGCTATGGCCTGGTTGCGGCGATCCTTGTGAGCCTGTTCACCGTGACGGCCTACGCCATGGGCTGGTTCGGCCTGCGCCAACGCTCCGTCAGCACGGGATATGAGACCGACCGGGCCGTCTTTGACGAGGAGGGCAAGGCCAGCCTGGAAAAGACGGAGGCCGTGATCCTGCTGCCCACCGGCTACCGGGACAGCCCCGAGTATCTGGCGGCGGCGGAGTGGTTTTCCTTTGAACTTCAATACCGGGAGGCGAAGGTGGAGGAGAGCGTCGCCGCAGGAAACGGCCCCTGGGACTGGCTGGACATGGCCGCGGCAGAGGAGCTGCTGGGGAATGGCATTTACGGAGCCGGCGATGCGGAAATGGCCGAAAAGCTGCTGGAGATCCGGGACAAATATGGCCTGAAGCTCCACAGCTCCATGGTGTTCCCGCCGACGGAAGCGGAATTCTATCGGCTCACGGGAACGAGGCCCTTCTTCTGCGGCGAGGGCGGGTTTGCGCCCATGTACGTCTTTGAAGACGGCGCCTACAAGGCGGAGGGCGATGTCCAGATCGACGGCGTTCCCTTCGCCTGGGCCCTGAGCCGCTATCGGAACGGCACGATCCCGGCCTATATGAGTCTGATCCAAAACCCCGACGCCTACGAGGAGTGGACCTATCGGAACGCTTTCGGCGACGAGGTCTGCCTGGACTACAGCAGAGAGACCGACGCGCCGTATTCCGATCCCGCCGCGCCGGAGGAAGCGAGATTCGCCCACACGGTCATTCTGCATTACACGTCGGAAAACGCTTTTCTCACCTTGTCCTGCCAGGTCCCGGGCGGGCGGGAGCAGGCCGAAGCCCTGGCGGAGGCCTTTGACTTCGCCGCTGCCTGCGAGGGCCTGCCGGAGGAGAACGGCCTGCTGGAGATCCGCCCCTATACCGGGGACAAGGGCGCGATCACGCTCTCCGAGCTGTCCCAGACGCCGGAGCTCCGGGGCGCGAAGGCCTTTCTGGACTGGTACGCGGGCTACAGGGGCAGCGTCATGGCGGTGGAGGGCTGCGCGGTCGGCTGCACGGAGGAGACCGAGCCGGAGCTGCGCGCCGCCCTGGAGCGGATCGCCGGGGACTACGGCCTTGCCTGCGCCGACGACTGGAGCTGGGTCCATAACGGCTATGTTTATCCCCGGGGCTACAACGGCGGCGTCAGGGACTTTGACGCTTACACGGAACATCTGACCGAGGACGAGCTCTGGGAGCGGCTGGGTCAGGGGCGCTTTGACACGGCGGAGCTCCAGGATGTAATGCTCTATCCCGGCGCCTTCACGGTCCAGGCCGGGGCCTACCGCCTGCACTATTTCCAAAAGGGCGTGCTTTACACCAACGTCTGCCTGGCGGGCGATCTGACGGCGTACCGCGACGAATGGCTCTTCGAGACAAAGTGCGGCGCGGTGGTCTGCTGCGCCCTGGGCGGGACGGACAGGTATTCCGTGCCCTATATCGTCTACGAGACCCCGACGGCCTACGTTCTGATCGTCCCGAACGATCCCAGCGTGTACGCCCTCCAGGCCATTGCCTGGAATATCGACTTCACACAGTTTCGGTGATTCGATCAGACAACAGATCAGACAACAAAAGACGCCGCGCCCGCTACGATGGCGGACGCGGCGTTTCAGACTGTAGACAAAGCTCCAAGACAGCGTATCGACACGCATGGGGGGATTGTGAAGGGGGGAGGGTATTGTCAAGAGAAACATGGTATACAAGTGTGAAGGAACATGGTATACACATTCACAGCCTTGAGATCGAACGATTGAGGAGCTTTCCGTTCTCAGTGCTGAATTCAGCGATCTTAAAGTTTCGAAAACAAACAGCAAAGGAATCTCCATGGGGATTCGGGCGAAATTCGACGAGCTCATTGATCATGGTTTCACTCAGATAGACCTGAAAACGATCGAAGCGCACATAGCCCCAGTTGTTCACCTTAATCACATGGAAGCGCCCGTCGTATTCCCAGCGCGGGATCCGAGAGGGAAGCTGTCGATCACTGGGAACATAGATTTCACCCGGCGTTTTCATGCCCAAGGCCTCGTGCGGCCGGGAGAAGTTATACTTCGTTTTCCAGTCCTGCAAGGCAGCATTGGCATCAGAAGCATCGCGGAAGTCATGGTATTTCAGGAACTCGCTTTTCATAGATCTATGAAACCGTTCGATCTTCCCCTGCGTCTGAGGGTGCTTGATGCGACCGTGGATCGGCAGAACATCCAGGCACATCAGCCACTTTTCAAACTGCGTGTACCCGTTTCGGAAACCGGCGAACTGAGCGCCGTTGTCTGAAAGCACCGCTTTCGGCAGACCGTATTCCAAAAAAGCAGCCCGAAAGCAGGGAATAACGACGTTGGCCGTGGTGTCCGAAGCCACAATCTTAATGGCAAAACGGCTGTGATCGTCCAGGATATCCAGCGGATAGCAATACTTGCCGTCCAGTGTCCTGAATTCCCCTTTGAAATCCGTCTGCCACATCTCATTGCAGGAGTCCTTCTCATAGCGAAGATATGCTTTTCGCTTTTGAGATTCTTCTTCTGCAATGCACCCGTAACGATTCAGCACCGCGTTTACCGTCCTTGCGCTTGGCAGATTCGAGACGCCCTCGTTCTCTAACACCTGCCGGATCGTTCGCGCTCCCCAGCCAGGGTTCTCTTTGCGCACTTGCAGAATTGCAACTTCCACCTCTGCCGGTGTTTTGTGCGGCTTCCCATGCGGTTCCCGGCTTTGATCCACCAGCTCTTCTCCTGCCAGATACCGTTCCAGCCACTTATACCCTGTTTTTCGTGTTATGCCATACTCTCGGCATAGTGCGCTGAAATTCCTGCTGCGCTCTGCTGCCTCTGCGAAGTCTTCTCTTTGTTCTTTCACAGTCCTGCTCTCCCACGGCATCTTTACCAGCTCCC
>JAFWQQ010000015.1 GCA_017545165.1 Oscillospiraceae bacterium | reverse complement strand
ATATTTTTAACCTTTGTTTTAGAGCTGGATTTGTCATTGATGGATTTTATGAAGAATGTTTCAAAACCAACAAAGAAATTCCTATGGTAATGATAGTAAGGCTTAAGAAGGTAAAACGTGATACCTTACAATAAATTCAAGTTTATCTATCCAAATCTCTGAAACCTATTGTTTTTCCTGCATTTTTCGCAGGTCTGCTTCCATAAAAAGCTCCGTTTTCCCTTGTTTTTGCCCTTGTGGGGCAAAACAAGGGAAACATTTTGTCAGTTGCCGCCTACTACCTTATCCAGCAGACGGGCCGAGGAGCGTTTCGCTTCCCTTGTCGAGTGAGCGTAGATGTTCATGGTGGTACTGACATCGGCATGTCCCAAAAGCTCCTGCACGTCCTTCGGCGCTGCCCCATTCGAGAGCAGGTTGCTGGTGAACGTGTGTCGAAGCTGGTGGAAGTGGAAGCCCTCAAGCCCCGGAATCTTCTTTGAGGCTGTCCGGCAGGCAATGCCGACCGTGCTGGACGATTCAAAGCACCCGTCCGGGCGGAGACACACAAAGTCGATCTCCTTGTAGTCCTCCGGCACTTCCTCCGACCTTTGCAGGCTGTAAACTTCGTAGTAGCTGCGGCCCTTCTCCTGTACCTGCTTGTAGTAGTTCAGGCTGTAGAGCTCGCCGTACTTGAAGCGGTTTTTGTGTTGTTCGGTCTTCGCCGCCTTGAGGATGCCCGCCAACGTGTCGCAGAAGTCCACCGTGCGAATTTTGCCCCGTTTGGTGGTGCTGACCTCCGTCTTGTGCCTCGCCCCGTTGTAGCGCATACTGCGCCGCACCGTGATGGTCTGTTCTTTGAGGTCAATGTCCTGCCATGTGAGAGCGCAGACCTCGCCGATCCGAAGCCCGGTGTAGTAGGCGATCTGGATGGGCAGGAGCGCCGGATTCTCTTTCTTTTTCAGATAGTCCGTCAGCGCCTTGTACTGCTCGTAGGAGATCGTCGGGACGGTCAGCCCGTCCTCACAGTCCTCATTGAACAGTTCATAGGTTTCCTGCTTGTGCCTGATCTTTACGTACTGCATCGGGTTGAAGGTCAGCAGCCGCTTGGGGAAGACCGCAAACCGGAATGCTGCCTGCATCACCGCCGAGTACGGACGGATCGAGTTGGATGCCAGCGGTTTTGCGTCTGAGCCATCCGGTTTCTTGCCTCCGAAGGCCAGAAGATCGAAGAACGCTTGCAAGTGATCCGGAGTGACCGTTTTCAGCTTGCGATCTCCGATGGGATACTGCTTGATCCTCTCGATGGTGCTTTGATACAGGGACACCGTACCGTTTGCAAGATTGCCGGGTTTCAGTTCTTCTTCCACCCACATATCCAGCAGACCGCCCACCGTGACGTTTTCAGACTTTGCAACAAACTTCTTTGCCTTGTAGTCTTCCATTGCCTTGCGAAGCAGGGCTTCCGTCTCGGACTTGCTTTCCGTCCCGGCGTATTCCTTCTGCACCAGATTCCCGCTCTCGTCTTCGACGTAGAAGCGGTAGTACCACTTTTTGCCTTTCTTTCTGACAGATCCTTTTGCCATAGATCGTGATTCTCCTTTCCGTATCCGTGGCAATCGGGTCTGTGACATATGGTGTGCGTGTTACCATATCCGCCGGTCTTTATGACCGGCTTTTTTCGTTCCCGTATTCGTATTTCAAGGTGCCACGGTTCTTATGTACCTTTCTCGATCAGCTTCTGCTTGGCCTGATCGACGATCCCGAAAAGCTCCGGGATGGATACCTTTGTCCGGCCCTCATCGTACAGATGCAGGATGCCGTCCAGGTATCGCTTCATGTCCTCTATCGGGACTTCCATCTCCTTCTGATAGACCTGCTCGGTAATGGAGCCGATATGGATCGCATATTTGCCGATTGACTCTTTCAGCCCTTCGTCTTCCGCCACTTCATCGACCTTCTTCATGGACACCGCCCAATACCTGGTGAGGATGGTGTAGAGGTCCACGATCTGACCGAGGAACGTGGTCAAAAGCTGCTGGTGCGGCTCTCCGTTCACGGTGTTCGTCACCGCTTCCAGATAGCCCTTGATGTGCTTCTCCAAATCCATCTGACAGACGGTATAGATGCTGTATTCCTTGTCGTCGGAAAGCCCCGTCAGCCATTCGGGAGTGGTCAGCAGCCCTTCCGCAAGGCCGTTGATGATCATTGTCCGTTTGGGATCGATCCCGTCCGCCTCATACCGCTGGATGGTGGATTTGTTGACGCCGATCCGTTTTCCCAGCTCAGGCATGGACAGTTTCAGTTCTGTGCGGCGCTCTTTGATCCGTTCTCCGACCTGTTTCGGGCTGAACATTTCTTTTGTCTTCAAGGCGTTCACCTCCTAACGTATGCAAGTATAACACATCGAAACCCAATTTGCAACCCTTGATCACATATATTTTCAAAAATATATCTTAAACGGTTGCAGAATGAGTTGACAAGCAGAGGCAGAATAAGTATAATGACAGAGCAAAGGTTGCAAAACAGGTATTTGCAGAATGGAGGTGATAACATGAAAGAACCCAAAATAGGAATGACCATCGACGAAGCCGCCGAAATGACCGGGATCGGACGAAACACCATGCGGAAGCTGGTGGACTGGGGCAAGCTGCCCGTGCTCAAAGTGGGCCGAAAGACGATCATCCGAAGGGATACGCTGGAGAACTTTATGACGGTCAATCAGGGAAGAAACCTTCTCAATCAGGCAGACGTCCGGGAGGTGCGCTGACGATGGACACAGCAGGAAAAAGGCCTCGCCGTTTGAGAGCGAAATACACCCCTCGCACAAATCTGGCGATTTGTACAAGGGGCATTTCGCTCCTGCGGAGGGCCTGCGTCTCTGTCCCGGCGCTACCGGACAGAGGCGCAGCCGGAAACCGTCCGGCGTTTTCCGGTGTTGTCCCGCCGCTGCGGCGGCGTGACAACATACGGAGGACGGAGGACGGGAGACGAAGGACAAAAGAACGGAGGTGAACGATGGCACGGCACAGCTTTATCCAGATGTCGAAGCTGTCTGATGTCAAGGGAAGAATATCGTATATCTCAGACCCCAAGCGGCAGGAGTACCTCTACGCCACCTTCTCCACAAGGGAAGAAATGACCTTCTGGAACGATCTGGCGAAGGAATGTCAGGAGGAATTCCGGCGTTCCATGACAAAGGGAAAATGTATCGAGGCACGGGAGCTGATCATTGCGCTGCCGGAGGAATACACGCAGTTCGATCCCAACCGGGTGCTGCGGGAGTTCACGGAACAGTTCAAGAAGCGATACGACGTGGAATGCGTCTCGGCGCTCCACCACAACAAGACCAAGAAAAACTATCATATCCATTTGATCTTTTCCGAACGGCGCTTGCTGCCGGAGCCAGAGGTCAAGATCGCCACCCGCAGCGTGTTCTATGATGAACTCGGCAAGCGGGTACGGACAAAGAAAGAGATCACCGGCGAGGACGGTCTAATCCGGGAGGGCTGCACCGTCATCAAGAAGGGCGAGGCCTATGAGCGCCACCTGTTCACGTCGAAGGATGAGGTATTCAAGAATGAGCTGTTTCTGGACGAAGCCAAGCAGTTCTACACGACCCTGATCAATCGGCATATCCACGACCCTGAACGGCGCTTGAAGGTCTTTGACCCGAACAGCGTATATCTCCCGACAAAGAAGATCGGGAAGAACAACCCAAAGGCGGCGGAGATCGAGGCGGACAACGCCGCACGGCAGGACTGGAACAGGACGGCGGATATGGCGCTGGTATCAGGAATCGCCGAAGCAAAGATTATAGAGATCAAAAATGAACACGTCTACAACGAGGCCACCCGTTCCGTGCAAAAGCACGGCTGGCTGCCGGGACTGTTCCGGGGCATCATCCAAAAGGCTAAGGAACTCCTACAGGTATTGATCCGGGAAACGGAGGTCCCGCCCAAACCTACCCTGTCCGTTGATATGGCGGAGTACCGCAAGATGCAGAAGCTAATGGGCAAGGTGCAGGACGAAGCCAGAGCGATCAAGCAGCTCATGCACGGAGAACTGCCGAAGCTGGAAAAGCAGCTTTCTGAGACGACCGGGCTGTTCAAGGGTAAGGAGCGTAAGGCCTTGCAGGAAAAGATCGCAGGTGTACAGCAGGAAATTGACCGCCGTATGGATCGGCTGCCCAGCATTCTCAAAGAGGACGGTTATCCCGATGTACAGGCCTTCAAACGGACGTATGACGCCGCCACGTCCCTTGTGGAGCAGTACAACCGTGATCTGGCCGCATGGGAGCGGCAGGTCAAGGGCGAGAAGCAGCCCCAGCAGAAACCGCCTGAAAAAGAGAGCATCCGAAAGAAGCTCCGGGATATGGAGGCAGAAGCAAAGCGCCGGAACGATGCACGGCGACAGCAGACACGACCTCGTAGCCATGATTATGACAGAGGACGCTAAGACAGAATAATACACCGCAGAAGGTATCTGCGGTGCCTACATAGAAACGCCCTGCAAGTTTGCGGCTTGCAGGCGTTTCCTGTTTCACTTCCAAATGTCGCTCATCAGGTCTGTCATCACCTGAAGATCAATACCATATTCTTTTTCATACCGCACCGCCATTTCCGTTTACGATGGCATGCAACAGTTCCGCCATTTCTTCCGGCGTTTCTCGGAAGTCTTGTTTGATCCATTCGTCCAGCAGACCGTACAAGCCGTGGGCATAAAACTTCTCCCGATAGGTGGTCAGGGTGTCATCACCCCGGTCCGGCGGCGTCATGATCCGGTAAAAGGACTCGTGGATCGCCTCCTGCTGTCCGGCTTTGTAGACCAGTGTTAGAATATGACGGATCGAAAGATTGTACTGAAAGAAATGCAGGGCATTGTCAAGGTCGAACCGGTCCCGGACCTTGATGTCGTTCAGCTCCGCATACTGCTCCCACATCTTGATGAATTTGAAGGTAATGGCTTCGCTTTTATTGGAAAAGCTGCGGAAATAGGTCACTCGACCCACCCCAGCCCGGGAAGTGAGCTCGTCCACCGTGATTTTTTCGATGGGCTTTTCTTTCAGCAGAACCAAAAGTGCATCCGCGATGCACTCCTTGAGATAATCGTTTGACTTGCTCATTTTTCGTTTCTCCTGATACTTTTCCGCTGTTTCGTATCATTTCAGCGACTGCCGTTTGATTATGATTGACAATGTAACCTTGAAACACTATAATGCATTCAGATACTAAAGTATCAAATCAACCCAACAATACCACTTCTGTTCGCGGTTGTCAACCGTTAAAAGTGGAGGAAACAGACAGGAGAAAGCAAATGAAAAAGTTTGTAAAGGTTCTGCTCATTGTGGCGCTGGTCATCGTCGTTCTCGTTATCGTTGTCATTGCCGCGTTGGGGAAAATGGCGAAAGAGAAAAACGAAAAATACTATGAATACACGAATCCCGTGGGAGTAGTTGAAAAGAAATACGCGCCTATGGGCTCAAACGAGGTTTCCAGCATTGAGTTCAAATCCGACAACGCGCAGATCGGCAGATTTGTGATTTATTATCCCACCAAGTTAGAAAAGGAAACCGGAAAAATCCCGGTTGTTCTTTGGGCAAACGGCACCGGCAGCAAGTCGGATACATACACTTCTTTCCTGACGCACCTTTCCTCATGGGGATTCATCGTCGTTTCCAATGACGATGAGAACACCAGGACGGGTGAATCCCTGAATGCCGGTATTGATCTGCTGATCAAAGAGAATGATAATCCCGACAGTGTGCTGTACAAAAAAATCGATCTGGACAACATCGGCGTCGGCGGCCATTCTCAGGGTGGCCCGGCTGTATTCAACATGGCAACGGTTCAGCCGCACGCCGACATGATCAAAACGGTGTACGCGGTTAGCGCAACATCGTCGTATCATACCAAAGTGTTTGGGGACGGCTGGGAATATGATATTTCAAATGTAAAAGTTCCCACGCTGCTGACTGCGGGAACGCAATCATTTGATGCCGGAACGGCCACTTCCGTCGATCAGGAGTCGGACGAGAAGGCGGGGATCATGCAGGGTATCTGTCCTCTGTGGAGCTTGGAGGAGAACTTCGGGTTACTGCCGGACGTTGATAAGGTTTATGTACGCAAAACGAATGTAGACCACGGCGATTCCCATTTGCAATTCGACGCCTATATGACCGCCTGGTTCCGCTTCTATCTGATGAACGATGAAGATGCTGGGACTGCGTTCTTCGGGGAAGCTCCTGAACTCTCCACGAATGATCATTACCAGGATTATAAAGCCTACAAATCGAAATGACTCGAATATGATCCGATCTTTATGACCTCCACTCGGCAGATGCATTGGGCGGCGGGGATTGTTCCCCGCCGCCCGTTACATTATGCGTAGATCAGATCGTGATTAACGATCTCCATTGCCCTGTTTCGGATGTTGTTCATGCGCCGTACCCACAGCATTTGATCCTGTGATTTGAGTTTTTCGTTCACGCCCTCGTAATCTGCCATCTGCTTTGTCAGTAAGAGCATTCGCTCCGTTGCCTGTTCATTGATGTCAGCAAGATAAGTGCTCAGTCTGCCGCTGGTCAGAAGCTCCGTGTACAGGGCTTTGCGCTCCTTCTTGATATACTGCAGGTGTCGCCGTCCCCAAATACCGATGGGCTTTTCTTCTTCGGCTGGTACTGTCAGGCAGGGAATGTAATAGTCACCCTGCAATTCGTACCATAAACCGTTGCTTTTATCGAAAATATACTTTTTCATGTTGAAATCCTCCTGTATAATAGCGTCGTTGATGTATTCGCACATATGTCACAGCTTCCCGATTGACACACCTTGTTATATCCTGTTATGGGATTTCCTTGCCCTTGCTTTTGCCCTTATGAGCAACGCAGGCGTCGTTGAAACGGTGTAACATTTAATAAAGGGATTCGGTGAGCAGATTGCGAAAAATCCTTTGTTTTCAACGGTTTCAGAGGATTTCATTAAAGCCCTATAATCACTGGCGAATGCCTATGATTTCGAGGATTTCAAATTCCAGTTTGTCGGGTAAATAGCAAAGCCAGCCGAGCCAGCGGGCGGTCAAGATGAACGGGCTTCGCCCACCGTTGACAGCCCCGCCCGGTTTCGCAGTTAGGCAGTCAAGGAGCGACAGCAAGGAGTGCTGCCGCCCCGCACTATTATTCAGAGAGGGGGAATTTCCATGACAGACCAGAAAGCCTATCAAGAATATATCCAGCGCAGGTACAACGCCTCTTGCAAGGCTGTTATCCGCTGTGCCTGACAGCGTCCGTCCGTGCCGGAATTATGTAGAGCTCCACATAATTCTGTTGTATTTCCCAGCCTTTTGTGATACTATTTTGATACTAATAAACTTTACAGCCGAAAATAGCAGGTGGAATATTAACATATTTGCGAAAGTTTTTCCTGCGAAATCACCTCAAATACACCCTACTATATCTGAATTTGCCGAGTGGGAATGATTCAAAGTACGACTTGAATTGATCCGGGTTATCTCAAATTACTTGAAACAGCAGGCATTCTACGGAGTGCCTGCTGTTTACTATGATTTGCAATGATAGCAGAATGATAGCAAAATCGGGGAAGATCTACAGCAAAAACGCTGCATTCTCCCTTGTGTTTTTGGCGTTTTTTCGTATAATAACAGATAGTAACAGAAGAAATGTTAGGTCTTACAGATGGCGGATCAACTTATGCCCACAAATCAGAATATCAGTCTCGTCGTCCATGAGATCGGCGATCTGTTGGCCGCGGCCAGGAGCAATGTTGCCCGGCAGGTGAATAACGAGCTGTTGAGCACCTATTGGAACATCGGGCGCATTATTGCCGAGTATGAGCAGACGGTGCCGGAGCGGGCCGACTATGGAAAGCAGACGCTCAAGGAGCTGTCAAAAGCGCTGACCAACGAGTTCGGCAAGGGCTTTTCACGCGCGAATCTGCAAAACATGCGCGCATTTTATCTGTCCTATGAAAAATGCCAGACGCTGTCTGGCAAATTGACTTGGTCGCATTACTGCGAGTTGCTGACCATCTCCGATCCGGACAAGCGCAGCTTTTATGAGAAGGAAGCGGTCAATTCCAACTGGTCTGTGCGCGAGCTTAAACGCCAGATCGACAGTTCTCTGTTTGAGCGTTTGCTGCTTTCCCGCGGGGACGCAAACAAAGAGCAGGTACTGGCTCTGGCGGAAAACGGGATTGAAATCGCGGAACCTGCCGATATCATCCGTGATCCGTATATGTTTGAATTCCTCGGCATCCCGGAGGACAAGCCCATGCTGGAGAGCGACCTGGAACGGGCGCTGGTGCAGCAGATCGAGAAGTTCCTGCTGGAGCTGGGACGCGGCTTCATGTTTGTCGGCACACAGCAGCGGGTGACGATCAACAACACCCACTACTATGTGGATATGGTGTTCTATAACAAGATCCTCCGCGCCTATGTGCTGATCGAGCTGAAGACCACAAAACTGACGCCGGAAGCCGCAGGGCAGATCAATATGTATCTGAACTACTACGCCTCCGAGGTCAACGATCCGGACGACAATCCGCCGATTGGGATCATCCTGTGCACCGAGAAGGACAGCATTACCGCTGAATACGCCCTGGGCGGCCTGTCAAGCAACATCTTCGCCTCGCGTTATGTGCTGGTTATGCCCGACAAGGAACAGTTGATCGCCCAGGTTGAAGCGGTTTTGAAGAAGCGGAAAGAAAACGAAAGCGAATCCTGATCGCGAATGAATATGGGTGGCGGAGAGAAATTCCCGCCACCCGTTCTTATGCTGACAGAAAAAAGATTTTCCGAAATCCTGTAAGATTTGTTCCTCCATCCCGTGATATAGGGTGAGGCGGAAAGGAAGTGACGCGAATGGAGGACAGTAAAATCATCAGCCTGTTCTTTGAGCGCTCAGAGCAGGCCATTGAGGAACTGGACCGCAAACATGGGCCCACCGTAAAGAGAACGGCAGCCAATATCCTGAAAGACCGGCTGGATGTGGAAGAATGCGTAAGCGATACTTATCTCAGGACCTGGAACAGTATTCCGCCTCAAGCTCCGAATCCTCTGGCAAGCTACGTTTGCCGCATCGCCCACAATCTGGCTATAGACCGCTACCATGCCAACACGGCTGAAAAGCGCAACGGCAAGTATGATCTCGTGCTGGATGAGATCGAGGAATGTATCCCCTCCGGCATGAGCGTGGAAACAGAACTGGAAGCGAAAGAACTCGGCGCTTCGATCAACCGTTTTTTAAGCAGTCTGAGTAAGGAAGACCGCTTTTTATTTGTCCGGCGCTACTGGTATGCGGATTCTGTCCGGGAACTGGCCACAATGACAAACGGCAGTCCCAATCGGATCTCCGTCCGCCTTTTCCGCCTCCGTGAGAAATTACGGAACACTTTGACGAAGGAGGGCTTGCTTGTATGAATCGGGAACTGTTATCGAAGGCGCTCTGCGAGATCGACGAGAGCTTTATTGCCGAAGCGTACCGTCCTGTGCCCGAGGCTACATCCGGCTCCTCGGAAAGGATCGTACACATGAAAAAGAAACGGATTTTTACTTTTGCCCTTGCTGCTGCGCTGATTCTGGCGCTGGGCGTAACGGCGTACGCCATCGGTGTGAGCATCTACCGCCAGCGGCAGGAGGAATTACGCGAACAGCTGCAGATCGACGAAAACCAGGTGACGGACTATGTGGAATACCCCGTCGTCGAAGAGCCGGAAAAGGCTCCTGTGGAAGGCGTCACGCTGCTGTCCAGTATGAACGACGGCGAGTTCCAGCGGTTCTGGGTGGTGATCAACGGCGTGACGCCGGAGATGGTCGCGCGTCTGGAATCCGCGGAGCAGGTGGACTGGGAGGGGCAGGCGCTTCCCGCAAACGGCCACCGGTATTGCATCATCTATGCCACCATGGACGGAGAGAGCTTCTTTGACGCCATGTCCCATTTTCATGTCCGGGACGGCTATGACCCTGAGAGCCAGACCCTGACCACGGAATGCGCCATCCCTCTGCACGAACTGGAGCAAGGGCAAAAAGTGGCGCTTCGTTTCGTGATGGCGGAGTGCATTGACTACGAGATGGATCACAGTGAGGCTGAACTGGTGTGCGAGTTTGGCAGCGTTGATGTGGAGCGCACGGGTCAGGCCGTTCGAACCGTCTGGTTCCCGGAACCTGTTTCCTTTGAAAACGGAGCCTACGGCAAGGGCGAATTTCTGGGCGCGGAGATCTCCGCCTTGGGGGTGAACTGGATCCTGCGCCACGACGGCGTCAGTCAGATGTACCGCAGCCATGAATTTGCCGATGAGGCAGAGCGGCAAGCTTATCTGGACCTGGAACAGAGCTGGCTTGCCGCCATCGAAGAAGTAGAGCGTACGGCAGCAGTGCATTTTGCCGATGGCACCAGCCGGGAAGTGGGGCTGCCCCTGAGCAGCAGCAAGCCGGAAGGCGATACGGTTAAGGATGCTTGCCTTTTCGGCAGCGGAACGATCAATCTCGATCAGGTCGTCAGCATCACGATTGGGGGAAAGACTTTTCCTGTTGAATAAACCCGGATTTCATTTGAACAGTCCGCCGCCCCATCTCGGAGCGGCGGGCTGTGTTTTGCCCAGTTTTCTATAATGAAAGCATTGAAATCAGCCCGATTTCATGCTATAGTAACCACATCGAAAAGCATGTATCAAATCAGTAAAACAATTCTGTTTATCGTCAAAGCCGCTGTTCACAGCCCCAATAATTTGGGCCTCTGATAGCAGCAATGATAGCTTTTTGATAGCAAAAGTCCGTAGATCCCATGGGTTGAGGATAATGGGAATCAAACGGAGTCATGTCGAGACAAATCTCCTAAACAAAAGCAGTTAAAGTCGGGATTTACCTGTCGAGTGGGAATAATCCACAAAACGCTGCAAACCCGCATAAATACTGGGCTTTTGAGGCTTCAAGCAGCCTCGTGACAACGTTTTGACAACACTTTAAGCATTACTCATAAATAAAGAGCTAACTGATTTTTGTTGGATCAGTTAGCTCTTTTTCTTTTGCCGATTATACTAATTTCTGATAAGAAGCTTTAAAAAGATTCCGAGGCAGAATTGTGCCAGACGAGGCGCCTTCCGCAGAGCATAATGGAGATATATGGTCAAGGAAGGCAACGAAGTATGACACAATTCTGGCCGGAAGACTTTAAAGATTTCTATCAGATATTAGTATCAGTCCACGAACTCCTGGGCGTCCGTGTAATAGAAGGAGTAGCCGATGTCGTAATCCTCCTCGGTCAGGGGCAGGAAGCTCAGGGCGTCGAAGCTGTGGGCGCCGTCCAGCTGCAGCGGGAAGCACTGGAACTCCCCATCGCCGTCCCCGGGCACCGTGAAGCTGCTGAGCAGCTCCCACTTTCCGTTCAGGTCCCGGGCGTAGAGCCCCCAGACGCCGAAGGGGCTGCCTCCCCAAGAGCTGATTTTGAGCCCCACGGTCAGGCGATAGGCACCGTAGAGGGGCCGATCCAGCAGGTAGGGATGGGAGACCCCGTCGCCGAAGAAGTTCAGCGTCTCGTCGCTCACATGGCCGGTCAGATCGCCCACCCAGCCCTTGGGGCTGCCCTGGGTCTCGCCGCAGCGGGAGCAGGTTTCCGGCCTGTCGTAGTTGGCTGTCATCCAGTCGTGGCCCAGCGCGGGGCTGAGCGTCTCGCCGCAGCGCTCACAGAGGGAGGGCTGCAGGCAGCTGGCCGGGATCGGCGCGTGCCCCAGCGCGGGGGCGAACACCTGGCCGCAGCGGATGCAGGTCTCCGGCTCGGTGCAGCTGGCCTCCCGGATCTCGTGTCCCAGTGCCTCGCCCATGGTTTTCCCGCAGAGGAAGCAGGTCTCCGGCTTGGTGCAGCTGGCAGGGGCCCAGATATGGACCATCCGATAGCAGGCTGCGGTCGCCCCGGCAAGCACCGCCAGGCACAGCAGCAGCCAGAGCCACCGGAGGCTCCTTTCCTTTTTCCGCGGGGGCGGAGGGGTCGGAGCTCGGCCTTGCGGAGCGGCCGCTGGCCGGGGCAGCCCGCGTTCGCTGCGGAAGCCGCCGCTGCTCTGGAGGGGGCGCTGATACCGCAGGGCGGGATCCTTGACCTCCGGAGCGGAGGGGGCAGACCTGGCCGCTGGCCGGGGGGAGCGGCCCCTCTGCTGCATGCCGGGCAGGCAGACCAGGGTGGGGTAGCGCGTATATTGACGGCTTTCGTCATATCCGCAGCGGGAACACAGCGCGGAGGTGAGCTCCTGCCGACAAACCGGGCAGCGGGCTGGAACCATAGCTTCACCTTCTTTTTGAAGCTTTTTCAAAAGTCTAATACAAGCGGCGGGAAAATGCAACTTTTTTCCGGGGCCCGCCCCGCGGTGCCCTTTCCGGCAAACGCAAATTGACATCCGGCGCTTCCCGGAGTATGCTCTTGTCGGATCCCCGCGATAAGAAAGGAGCTGCGCGCCGTGACAGACGAGATCAAACCCGGCAGATACCGGCATTTCAAAGGCAGGGAGTACGAGGTCCTGGGCATGGCCACCCATTCCGAGACCCTGGAGCCCATGGTGGTCTATCGCCCCCTCTACGGAGAGCGGGGCCTCTGGGTCCGCCCGGCCTCCATGTTCAACGAGGTCCTGGAGCGGGACGGCAGGACCGTCCGCCGCTTCACCCCGGTCGATGCGGAGGACTGACAAAAAAATCAGATCCTCCGCGCTTTTTCCTTGCAATTCGACAGAAGCGTGGTACAATAAAACAATCCATTTGCAGCTGGGAGTTGAATATGAGACAGATCAGAAGACTGCTTGGCGTCCTGCTTGCCCTCTGCGCCCTGCTGGCCCTGCTTCCCGCCGCCCTGGCGGAGGAGCCTGGGGACCCGGAGGAAGATGAGCGCTTTGCCGGCAAAACCTGGGACGAGCTTGTGGAAGAGTTCCTGCAGACCTGGCGCACGGACGCGAAGGACGTGGGCCTGGGCTATTACAACACCGTCACCGGGGAAGAGCACTATGTGAACCCGGACGAGTACCGGATCACCGCCAGCATGTACAAGGTCCCGCTGAACATGGTGTTCCTGGACCGCCTGAGCAAAGGGGAGATGGACTGGGACACCAATGTGGCCGGCTACCCCTATGAGACGGTGCTGGAGCAGACCATCGTCCGCTCGAACAACGACATTGCCCGCAGCATGGTCAAATGGGAGCTGGGCAACGGGAACTGGCAGGAGGGCCGTCGGGCCCTCGCCGCGTACCATGGCCTGGATCCGGCGACTGTGGACTGGAAATTCCGGGAGAACAACTATTCCACCCCGCGGCAGATGATCTACTGCCTGCGCCTGCTGTACGAGAACCCGGACCGCTTCCCCCGCCTGGTGGAGACCATGCAGCAGGCCGAGCCCACGGAGTATTTCAAGCGCCGGGAGCAGCGCTTCGATATCGCCCACAAGTACGGCTATCTGCAGACGGACGACGGGCATCTGTACATCAATGACTGCGGCATCGCCTTTACGGACGATCCCATCCTGCTGGTCGCCTTCACGGACAATAACCTGAAGGCCTTTGACGTTCTGACGGAGTATTGCACCCTGATGTGCGATTATACCCAGTACCACCGGGCCCAGCGGCTGCGGCAGGAGGCCGAGGAGGCTGAGCGCCTGGAGGCCGAGCGCCTGGCGGCTGAGGAGGCCGAGCGCCTGAGACTGGAGGCTTCGGAGACGGAGCCGGCCCCGGCGGAGGAGCCCGAGCTGCCGGAGGCGACGGAGGCGCCGGCCCTCCCGGAGGAGAGCGCCGCCCCGGCGGCCCCGGAGTCTCCGGAGCCTGTGCGGGAGCCGCCTGCGGAGGCGACGGAAGCGCCTTCTCCTGTGACGGAAGCGCCTTCTCCTGCGGCGGAGAGCCCCGCGCCTGGGGACAGTGAGCCCAGACAGGAGGAGAAGCAGCCTGCGGGGAGAACGCCCAATTTCGGCCGGATCCCGCCGGAAGCCTTCCGCATCTTCGTGCTGAGCGTGTTCGGCGCGGCGGGGCTTGGCCTGCTGGTCCTGCTCATCACCTGCGCCGTCAAGCGCGGCAGATGACCCTGCGCCCTGCTTGCGGAGCGCGAAGGCTTTGCGCTTTCCCGCTGTGATCCGCTGCGGCGCCATTCGATCTTTGCAAACCCTTTGCAGCTTGGAGTTCACTATGAGACAGATCAAAAAATGGCTTGGCTTCCTGCTGGCCCTCTGCGTCCTGCTGGCGCTGCTGCCGACCGCCCTGGCGGAAGGATCGGAGCAGCCGGAGGAAGACGAGCGCTTTGCCGGCAAAACCTGGGACGAGCTCCTGGAGGAGTGTCTGGTGCGCTGGCGCACCGATCGGAACAGCATTGCGCTGGGCTACTACAACACCGTCACCGGGGAAGAGCACTATCTGAACGGGGATCAGTACATGGTCTCCGGCAGCATGTACAAGGTCCCGCTGAACATGGTGTTCCTGGATCGCCTGAGCAGGGGCGAGATGGACTGGGACACCAGGGTCGCCGGTTACCGCTACGAGGAAGTGCTGGAGCAGACCATTGTCTACTCGAACAACGACATCGCCCACGACATGGTCAAGCTGGTGCTGGGCCAGGGCAACTGGCGGGCGGGCCGTCGGGCCATCGCCCCGTACTGCGGCCTGGATCCGGAAAACGTGGATGAGAAATTCCAGGAGAACAACTTTTCCACCCCCAGGCAGATGATCAGTTGCCTGAAGCTCCTGTACGAGAATCCGGACCGCTTCCCCCGCCTGGTGGAGACCATGCAGCGGGCCGAGCCCCACAACTATTTCAAGCTCCGGGAGCAGCGCTTCCATATCGCCCACAAGTACGGCTTTTATCAGACCGAATATCATTTCTACCTGACCGACTGCGGCATCGCCTTTACGGACGATCCCATCCTTCTGGTGGTGTTCACGGACAACAGCCCCAAGGCCTATGACGTGCTGACGGAGTATTGCACCCTGATGTGCGATTACACCCAGTACCGCCGCGCCGAACGCCTGCGTCTGGAGGGCGGGGAAGCGGACGAGCCCCAGGGCGCCGTGCAGGTGTCTTTCCCGCCGGAGCATTCGGAGAGCGGCGCCCCGGCGGCGCCCGCCCAGGCTCCGGACAGCGCTGAGCCTGTCTCCGCCGGGGAGACCCAGCCGCCGGCCGTTCAGCTTCTGGTGGAGCGAGCCGGGCAGCAGGGATTGTCGAAAACCTCCCTCTACGCCCTGGGCGGCGTCCTGCTGGCTCTGCTGATCGCGCTGATCGTCCTGGCCAGCCTGGGGAGAGCCTACCGGGTGCGCAAGGGCTTTTTCCTGATCCTGGCTCTGCTCTTGTGCCTGGCTGCCGCCGGAAAGATCCTGTGGCCGCTCTATGAGAGCTGCCGGGAAAAGCCCGCCGGCGATCCCCAGGAGACTGTGCGGAGCTTCTTTGACGCCCTGCAGAGAGAGGATTATGAAGCGGCCTATGCCTGCCTGGACGGGGTGGAGACCCTGGGCCTGGAGTATGTCCCCCAGCGGGAGAGCGGCCGCGCCATCCGGCAGGCCATGACGTCCCAATTCTCCGCCGAGCTCTACGGCAGCAGCTCCATCAACGGGGAGGTGGCCTATCAGCAGATCAGCTGCCGATATCTTGACGTGGCCAAGCTGAACGACGACGCCAGATCCGAGGCGCTTCTCCGGGTCAGCAACTACGTCTCCTCCCATTCCGTGGGAGACGCGTTCAATGAAAAGGGCAATTACCGCCCCGAGCTCCTGCGGGAGTATTGGGATCAGGCGGTCCTGGAGAAGCTGCAGCATCCGGAGGATTACCGCAGCTCCGGCGGCGCCCAGCTGGAGCTCCGCTTCCGTAACGGCGCCTGGCGCATCGAGCCCACGGAGAAGCTTCTGCAGCTGCTGACCGGCGGCGTGAAGCTCACCGAGAGGGGAGGAGAGGCATGAGCAGAGAACCCGATCAGGCTCTGGACCTGGACAGCATTCTGGCGGAGTTCCACCGACAGGAGAACGCTCCCGTTCCCGCGCCGGAGCGCTCCTCCGAAGAGCCCCGTTCCTCCGAGCCCGGGCCTTATGCGCCTCAGCCGCGGGAGGAGCTCCCAGAGCCGGAGCCGTTGCCCGCAGAACCCCAGGAGCCCGCGCCCGTGCCCCCGGCGCCGGAGCAGGAACTGGAGCCGGAGCCGGAGCCGGAACCGGAAGCCCCGGTCTCCGCGCCCGCGCCTCCGGCCCCTGTCGCCGAAGTGCTGACGCAGTCGGCCCCGCTCTCCGCGCCTCCCGTAGAGGGAACGGTGCTCTATGAGTCCAAGCCTCTGGAAAAAACGGCGCTCTATCAAGCGCCGCGCGCCGAGCTGGCCGCCGCCCCCGCGAGGAAAGGGCCCGGAAAAGCATCCGGGAAAGCGTCCGGAAAATCATCCGGAAAAACGTCTGGAAAGGCGTCCGGGAAAGCGTCCGGAAGGGTGTCCGCGAAGCCCGCGCCCTCTCAGCTGGGGCCCGCCCCCCAGTATCGCCCCCGGCCCGCCGCGCCCGTCGTGCGGAAGCCGCGCAGCCGCGGTCTGGGCTTTGCCCTGATGTTTCTGGTGCTCCTGTTCCTGGCGGCGGCGCTGGCCGGGCTGCTCCGCTGGTCCTCCCTGGCCGAAAAAGAGGCTGTCGTTCCCGAACCGGAGCCTCTCCGCCTGGAGCTCATTCACAGCCTGGAGCATCTCCTGGATGAACAGGCCGGAACCAGCAGATAGGCCCGCTTACGCCCCGTCCCCTCGTAGGGGCGACCTTCGGTCGCCCGCCGTCCCCCGCTTCCCCCGCCCCTCAGCCTTCCCCGCGCACGGGGAAGGTGTCTGCGAAGCAGACGGATGAGGTCCCCGCGAAGCGGATCCCGCCATCCTTCTCCAGCGCCCCGTAGCGCCGAGCATCCCGACGCGCGGGAAGCGTGCGACGCTCCCAGCTCTGCTTGCTCGGCGACGTCCCGCGTCCACGTCCGCCCCCCGCCGTAGGGGCGGCCCTTGCGGCCGCCCGCAAAGCCGGCG
>JAFWQQ010000063.1 GCA_017545165.1 Oscillospiraceae bacterium | reverse complement strand
GTTCGGCGAATTCGCAGATTGTACGAATTCGCCGAATATTTCTTTGCTATACGAGCTCTGGTCCGCCGGGAGGGCACAAGGCCCTCCCCTACGATACAACCAGGGTTTTCGCACTTGTTTCGCATTTTGCAACGCGCCCGTGTATGTGTCACTTTTTCTTCTTGCCGAAGATGCCGCCCTTGCTGCTGTCCGTCTCGCCCATGGAGGCCGCGTACTGCCGCAGCAGCTCCTTCTGATTGGCGTTCAGGCCCTTGGGCACCCCCACCTTTACGGTGACGAACTGGTCGCCCCGGGTGCCGGGGCTGCGCAGATAGGGCACGCCCTTGCCCCGCAGGCGGAAGGTGGTGCCGGGCTGGGTCCCCTCGGGGATGGTGTATTTCACCTTGCCGTCCAGCGTGGGCAGCTCCAGCTCTGCGCCCAGGGCTGCCTGGGTGAAGCTGATCTCCTGCTCCATGTAGATGTTGGTGCCCTCCCGCTCAAAGATGGCGTGGGGCCGGACGATCACGGAGATCAGCAGGTCCCCGGCGGGGCCGCCGTTGACGCCGGCGTTGCCGTAGCCGGCCCGGGAGATGCTCTGCCCGTCGTCGATGCCGGCGGGGATCTTCACGGTCATCTTGTGCTGCCGGCGGATGCTGCCCAGGCCCCGGCAGGTCTTGCAGGGCTGGTGGATGATCTTGCCGGTGCCGCGGCACTTGGAGCAAACGCCCATGGTCTGGGTCAGGCCGAAGGGGGTGCGCTGGGTGGTGCGCACCTGTCCGCTGCCCTTGCAGTCCGGGCAGATCTCGGCGGTGGTGCCGGGGGCGCAGCCGGTGCCCTTGCAGTCCGGGCACTGCTCGATGCGCTGGGTGGTGATCTCCTTCTCGCAGCCGAAGGCGGCCTCCTCGAAACTGATGTTCACCTGGGCGCGCACATTGTCGCCCCGGCGGGGGGCGTTGGGATTGGCCCTTGCGGCGCCGCCTCCGCCGAAGAAGCTGGAGAAGATGTCCCCAAAGCCGCCGCCGAAGCCGCCGCCGAAGATGTCCTCAAAGCCGCCGAAGTCGCCGAAACCGCCGCCGTTGAAGCCGGCGTTGGGATCGAAGGCCGCATGGCCGAACTGGTCGTACTTCTTGCGCTTTTCCTCGTCGGAGAGGACCTCGTAGGCCTCGTTGGCCTCCTTGAAGCGCTCCTCACAGGCCTTGTCTCCGGGGTGCAGGTCCGGGTGGTTCTCCTTGGTGATCTTCCGATATGCTTTTTTGATCTCCTCGGCGCTGGCGTCCTTCGCCACGCCCAGGACCTCGTAATAATCTCGTTTTTCTGCCATGGGAATACTCCTTAAGGCGCGCCATGAGCTGAGGATCGCTCCTCAGCTCAGTGGCGTGTGTTTTGCGCGGAAATTGTGAAAGGGGGAAAGAGAGGATAAGGGGAAGTGAAGAATGAAGAATTGCGGTGTGCCGCAAAGCGGCACGGATTCTGATCCATCCCCGAAGGGGATACCATAATTATTCATTATTCATTATTCGTTTTTCACTTACTTGTTATCGTCGTCCACCACGGTGTAGTCCGCGTCGTAGTAGTCCTGGCCGCCCTGAGGACCCTGGGGGCCCTGCTGGTACTGGCTGGGATCAAAGCCCTGGCCGCCCTGGGGGCCCTGAGGACCGGCCTGCTGATACAGCTTCTCGCTGATCTTGTAGAAGGCCTGGGTCAGCTCTTCGGTGGCGGCCTTGATGGCGGCGGAGTCGGTGCCGGTGAGGGCGGTCTTCAGGGCCTGGAGCTTCTGCTCCACCTCGGCCTTTTCGGCGCCCTGCAGCTTGTCGCCCAGATCGGCGATGGTCTTCTCGGTCTGGTAGACCATCTGGTCGCCCTGGTTGCGGATGTCAACCTCTTCCTTGCGCTTCTGGTCCTCGGCGGCGTACATCTCGGCCTCCTTCACGGCCTTGTCGATGTCCTCCTTGGACATGTTGGTGGAGGCGGTGATGGTGATGTGCTGCTCCTTGCCGGTGCCCAGGTCCTTGGCGGAGACGTTCACGATGCCGTTGGCGTCGATATCGAAGGTGACTTCGATCTGGGGCACGCCGCGGCGGGCCGGGGCGATGCCGTCCAGGTGGAAGCGGCCCAAGCTCTTGTTGTAGGCGGCCATCTCACGCTCACCCTGCAGGACGTTGACCTCCACGGAGGTCTGGTTGTCCGCGGCGGTGGAGAAGACCTGGCTCTTGCGGGTGGGGATGGTGGTGTTGCGCTCGATCAGCCTGGTGCACACGCCGCCCAGGGTCTCGATGCCCAGAGACAGCGGGGTCACGTCCAGCAGCAGGATGCCCTTCACGTCGCCGCCCAGGACGCCGCCCTGGATGGCCGCGCCGATGGCCACGCACTCGTCGGGGTTGATGCCCTTGAAGCCGTCCTTGCCCACCAGGGACTTGACCATATCCTGCACGGCGGGGATGCGGCTGGAGCCGCCCACCAGCAGCACCTTGCTGATGTCGCTGGGCTTCAGGCCCGCGTCGGACAGAGCCTGGCGCACGGGGCCGGCGGTCTTTTCCACCAGGTGGTGGGTCAGCTCGTTGAACTTGGCCCGGGTCAGGGTCACGTCCAGGTGCTTGGGGCCGGTAGCGTCGGCGGTGATATAGGGCAGGTTGATGTTGGAGGTGGTGACGCTGGACAGCTCCACCTTGGCCTTCTCGGCGGCCTCCCGCAGGCGCTGCATGGCCACCTTGTCCTGGCTCAGGTCGATGCCCTCGGCCTTGCGGAACTCATCCACCAGGTACTGGGTGATGCAGGCGTCGAAGTCGTCGCCGCCCAGGCGGTTGTTGCCGGCGGTGGCCAGCACCTCGATGATGCCGTCGCCGATCTCCAGCACGGACACGTCGAAGGTGCCGCCGCCCAGATCGTAGACCATGATCTTCTGGTCGCTCTCCTTGTCCAGACCGTAGGCCAGAGCGGCCGCGGTGGGCTCGTTGATGATGCGCTTGACTTCCAGACCGGCGATCTTGCCGGCGTCCTTGGTGGCTTGACGCTGGGCGTCGGTGAAGTAGGCGGGAACGGTGATGACCGCCTCGGTGACGGTCTGGCCCAGATAGGCCTCGGCGTCCGCCTTCAGCTTGGAGAGCACCATGGCGGAGATCTCCTGGGGGGTGTAGCTCTTATTGTCGATGCTGACCCGGTAGTTGGAGCCCATCTCCCGCTTGATGGAGGAGATGGTGCGGTCCGGGTTGGTGATGGCCTGGCGCTTGGCCACCTGGCCCACCATGCGCTCGCCGGTCTTGGCGAAGGCCACCACGGACGGGGTGGTGCGGGCGCCCTCGGCGTTGGCGATGACGACGGCCTCGCCGCCCTCCATGACGGCGACGCAGCTATTGGTTGTTCCAAGGTCGATACCGATGATCTTACTCATTTTTTTGTCCTCCTATATGAAAAGTGATGTGTATACAGATTGTTGACGCGGGTTGATGACACGGGCGATTCGTGAATCGCCCCTACTAGTTGGCCACTTTGACCATGGCGAAGCGGATCACCTTTTCGCCCAGCATGAAGCCCTCCTGGAACACGTCCACGATGACGTTTTCGCCCTGCTCCTCGTCGTCCACATGCATGACGGCGTTGTGCAGCTTGGGGTCGAAGGTCTGGCCCAGGCTCTCGATCTTCTTCACGCCCAGCTTCTCCAGGGTGGCGTTGAACTGGGTCATGATCATCTCCACGCCCTTGCGGTAGGCCTCGTCCTCGGTGCCCTGCTTCAGGGCCCGCTCCAGGTTGTCGTACACCGGCAGGAACTGCTGCACGGTGTTGGCCTTGATGTCTCCGAAGAGACCGTCCTTTTCCTTCTGGCTGCGGCGGCGGAAGTTGTCATACTCCGCGCAGATGCGCAGATATTTGTCGTTGAGGGCGGCCTTGTCCTTTTCCAGGGCTTCCTTTTCCTTCTCCAGGGCGGCCACGCGCTCGTCGTCCTTCTTCCGGCCGAACTTTTTGTCCTTCTTGTCCGCCTTTTTGTCTGTTTTCTCCTCGGCGGGCGTCTCCTCCACCGCTTCCGCTGCGGTCTCCTCGGCGGTCTCCGCCGCGGTCTCGGGGGCGGCGTCCTGTTTCGTCTTATCTTCGTTCATGTCCGTCGTCTATCTCCTTGATGATGAGTTTGTTGTGCATGCCCTCGGGGGGAGCCTCCCCGCCGCCCAGGCGGCGGCTCAGGCCCGCGGCCAGGAAGCTGAGCTTGGCGGCCACGGCGGAGTAGTCCATCCGGGTGGGTCCCACCACGCCGATCAGGCCCCGGGTGTTGTCCCCGGCGTCGTAGCTGGCGATGACCACGCTGGAGTCCTTCAGCTCCTCCGCCACGTTCTCCGGCCCGATGAGGACTCTCACCTCGTCGCTGCCGCCCAGACTCTCCGCCGCCGGCAGGACGTAGCCCCCGCCGGACAGGTAGCTCATGAGCTTGTGGGCCTTGTCGGGGTCCCGGAACTCCGGCTGGTTCAGCAGCCGGTTCTCGCCGGAGAGGAAGGCGGTGGGGGTGTTGGCCTCGTGGAGGGTCTCCATCACAAAGGAGGAGATCACCGCCGTCAGGCCCAGGGAATCGTCCGCCGCCCGCTCGGTGGAATGGATCAGCACCGGGGTAAGGGCGCTGTCGGCCAGGCCGGTGAAGTTGGCGTTGAAGAGGGAGGAGAGCCGGCGGATCATGTCCTGGTCCACGGACACCGGCAGATGCACCAGCTTGCTCTTGACGCTGTTGTTGGAGAGCATCAGCACGATGATGAAGTTGTTGGCGTCCACATAGATCAGGTCGAAGCGCTTCACCGTCACGGCGGTCTGGGCGGTCAGGGCCAGGGCGGGATAATCCGTCAGCTGGGAGGCCAGCTTGCTCACGTCCTTGATGGTGTCGTCCAGCTCCTGGAGCTTCTGGTTGAGGCGGCGGTTCATCTCCTCCGACTCCTCCAGGCTCATCTTCTGCTTCTCCATGAGCTCGTTGACATACATCCGGTAGCCCATGGGGGTGGGCACCCGGCCGGCCGAGGTGTGGGGCTGCTCCAGATAGCCCAGGCTCACCAGCTCCGCCAGCTCGTTGCGGATGGTGGCGGAGGAGCAGTTGAGCCCGCCGCTCTGGGCGATGGTCTTGCTGCCCACCGGCTCCGCCGTGCGGATGTACTCGTCAACCACGGCGGCCAGTATTTTCTTTTTCCGCTCGCTGATGGCCATCTTAGCACTCTCCGCTTCCGACTGTTGGCACTCTCGGTTTCCGAGTGCTAATATAGCACCGGGCCCCTTCTTTGTCAAGGGTTTCCAAGCCGGGATCGGAAAATTCACAGATTTGTCATGAAAACAGTCCGTAAAAAATATTTAAAAAAATGGTATTATTCTTATTTACAAATCCGAAAAAAAGGATTATTATGGAAGTCAAGGATACGATGATGAAATCGGCGAGAGTAGATTTCTAAAAAATCTGAGTCCTGATGAAGGCGCTTTTTCGCGGGAATACTTTGTTTATTGCAAGAAAAAGGGACAAAATCAGGGTACAGATATTCCAGAAGATGCCGAAGGCGATTTGATCGGCGTTTCAGTAGGAAAGGAGGCCTGGAACATGCTGGAAAAGAGCTTCCTGGAGGTTTACAACAAGTTTAAACTCCAGTTCTATCGCAAGGTTTTCGAGCTGATCCGGGAGCGGGACGGGTCCCTCTCGGCCATGGAAGGGTTCTCTCTGGAAGTGATCCAGATCCTGGGCGAGCCCACGGTCAGTGAGTTTGCGGATTTCCTCAATATTTCCCAGTCCAACGCCACCTACAAGGTGAACAACCTCATCAAAAAGGGCTACCTGGAGCGGGCCAACTCCCAGGTGGACCGGCGGGAATATCACCTGATCCTGTCGGAGAAGTATTACAGTTATCTGCGCCTCTTCACCAACTACGAGCAGAAGGTGGTCCAGCGCATGCAGGAGCGCTTCTCCCCCGAGGACGCCGAGAAGCTGGACGAGATGTTCACCATCATCTCCCAGGAGCTGATGCCGGAGTGTGACGAGAAATAGTCCCGCGCCCGATGAATATGTCCCTTCGCCTCACGCCGTTTTCGGAGGGAGGCGGGGGGCTTTTTGCATGTTTCCCGTTTCCGGCGAGGGGAAACCGCGGCAAAACGCGGGGGTTCCCGCCCTTCTTTCGCCCCCTTCGAAGTTTTCATTTACAAGGCCGGGAAACTGCGGTAAAATAACACTATGGATCGGTAAAACAGAACAAACTGCAGCAAACAAGGAAAAGGGAGGATTCTTATGGACACGACTGCGCCCAACGGCGGGCTCAAGCTCAATGTCAAACGCACTGCCCTCATCGGCTTCGCCTTCTTCGGCATCCTGCTCCTGTGGCAGGTGTACGACTCCTGGTGCCCCACGTTTTTGACGGACATTTTTGCCCACAGCTTTTATGAAATGACCTCCGCCCAGCTGAAGGCCAGCGATCCGGACAAGATCCTGGAGGTCCAGTGGATCGTGGGCATCATCATGGCCTGTGACAATCTGGCCGCCCTGATCCTGCTGCCCATCTTCGGCAATCTCTCGGACAAGACCAAAACCCCCATCGGCAAGCGCATGCCCTACATCCTGGTGGGCACCTTCGTTTCCGCGGTGGCCTTCCCCTTCATTCCCCTGTTCTTCCACTTCAACAACATCGTGGGCATGGTGGCCATGATGGCCATCGTGCTGATCTTCATGATGATGTACCGCAATCCCGCCGTGGCCCTGATGCCGGACATCACGCCCAAGCCCCTGCGGGCCAAGGCCAACGGCATCATCAACATCATGGGCTACTTCGGCGGCGCCTTCGCCACGGTGCTCGGCATTTTCCTGGTGATGTCCAACTACATCAACGCCCCCGTGGAGGAGCGGAACCTCTGGACCATCGAGCTGCCCTTCATCATCGCCTCGGTGCTGATGGTGATTTCCGCCTTGGTGCTCTTCAAGACCATCCGGGAGAACGAGCTGGCCGAGCAGCTGAAGGATGAACTGGCCATCGGCGAGCAGCTGGCCGCGGTGGAGACCCCCATCGACGACGACAAGCCCATGTCCCCCGCCAACAAGAAGATGCTCCTGGCCATTCTGGCGGCGGAATTCCTCTGGTTCATGAGCGACAACGCCCTGGGCACCTATATCGGCAACTATGTCATCTATTATCTGAAATCCGTCTCCAGCGCCACCATGGTCCTGACGATCCTGGGCGGCGTGGCCTCAGTGGTGGGCTTTGCCATCGCCGGCCGGATCGCCGACCGGATCGGCCGCAAGTGGACCATCGCCTCCGGCCTGATGGTCACCTTCCTGGGCCTGGTGATCATGTGCTTCGTGTTCCCGACCAACACGGCAAAAGCGGGTGCCGAGCACGGTGAGTTCACCTTCCCGATGCTGCTGTACGTGGTGTGGATCCTGAAGGGCTTCGGCATGGCCCTGGTGCACAACTGCTCCTTCCCCATGGTGGTGGAGCTGTGCTCGTCCAAGAAGATCGGCAAATTCACCGCCTACTACTATGCCGCCAGCATGTCCGCCCAGACCGTCACCCCGGTGCTGCTGGGCCTGGTGCTGAAGGCCACCATGGCCTGGAACGCCCTGCCGGTCTACGCCACCATCCTCACCCTGCTCAGCTGCACGGTCTTTGTAGCCTTCGTCAAGAACATCAAGGCCGGCAAGGTGGCCAACGTCAGCGGCCTGGAGGCTCTTGGCGCGGACGACTGATACTCTGTTTTTCCGGAGGATAAGACAATGGATAAGAAAACCCTCGTCAAGCTCGGCCTGGGCGCCGCCGCCCTGGCCCTGCCGGTGTTCCTGACCGCGCCGGGGAAGGCCGCCAAGCGGCAGAAGGCCCCCTTCTTCGGCCGGAACTTCGCCCACCGGGGCCTGCATAGCCGGGACAAGTCGGTGCCCGAGAACTCCCTGGAGGCCTTCCGTCTGGCCGCCGAGGCCGGCTATGGCGCGGAGCTGGATGTGCAGCTCAGCAAGGACGGTCAGGTGGTGGTCTTCCATGACGATACCCTGGACCGGGTCTGCGGCGTCCACGGCCGGGTGGACGAATTCACCTTCGAGCAGCTGCAGACCATGCGCCTCTGCGGCACCGAACACCGGATCCCGCTGTTTTCCGAGGTGCTGCGGGTGGTGGGCGGCCGCGGTCCCCTGATCGTGGAGCTGAAGACCGGCCGGCGGAACAGGGAGCTGTGCAAAAAGACCTACGCTCTGCTGCAGAGCTACCGGGGCGAGGCCTGCGTCGAGAGCTTCGATCCCCGGATCGTGGCCTGGTTCCGCTTCCACGGCCGGGATCTGGTCCGGGGCCAGCTGGCCGCGCCCACGGACGAGTACACCAAGGACGGCCGGAGCATGGCCCAGGCCTATGCCCTGAGCCGTACCCTGCTGAACTTCCTGGCCCGGCCCCAGTTCATCGCCTACAAGATCGGCTTCCGCCCCCTGCCGGTGCGCCTGTCGGAGCTTTTGGGCGCCATGAAGGTGGGCTGGACCTCCCACGATGCGAAAAACGAAAAAGGCCGGGACGCGGTGATCTTCGAGTTCTACCAGCCCGCGCTCCGGTACAAATGAGTTCGTAGTTTTTAGTTCGTAGTTTTTAGGGCCGGTTGACACTACGCAGCCGCGCTCGTCTTCCGCCGCTGCGAACTACGAACTACGAACTACGAACTGAATAAGGAAAGGCCGCCCGCGTCGCGGGCGGCCTTTCCTTATTCGTCTGTGATGGCGTCGCTGCGGAAGAGCAGCGAGATGCACCAGATGGCGGAAAGCCCCACCAGGGTGTAGATCACCCGGCTGACCGTGGCAGTCTGGCCTCCGAAGAGCCAGGCCACGATGTCGAAGCGGAAGAGACCCACGCTGCCCCAGTTGAGCCCGCCGATGATGGCCAGGGCCAGAGCGATGCGATCCATGATCATGTGTCATTCTCCTCTCTCGCGGCAAGGCCGGTATTCCGCCGGGCCCGACCGCCTGGTTTCGGCTATAGTGTACCCGTCAGAAACTTTTTTATGCAAAAAGAGGCGTTCGACAAAACTGGTGCTGCTTCGCTCTTTACAAAGCGGACAAAATGGGCTATGGTATAGATGCTTATCCAATGGGTCTTCCGAGGGAAGATCGGCTCATATCTTTATCCCACAACCCTGTACTGGCGGGCTGAGTTTCTCAGCCCGCCCCTTTTTGTGGAGTGAACAGAGAACAGTGAACAGTGAACAGAGAACAGAGAACAGTGAACAGTGAACAGTGAACAGTGAACAGAGAATGGTGAACAGTGAACAGAGAACAGTGAACAGTTAAACAGTGAACGGTGAAGAACGGGACAGGGGACGATTAATGCGTGTGAGGGTTACAAAATAGTGACAGGGAAGGGTTTTGACCTCACTCATGCATTTTGTGCGCGGCTTTGCGGCATGGGCGTTCTCTGTCTCGCCTGACCCGGCCCGCCACCTTGCCTCCCTCTCTGAGGGCCTTGGGTGTGTCATCCAGCGTCTCACGCAAGCTGGATGACGGAGGGAGTCTTCCGGACGAGAGCTGGGGATCGCCGCCCCAGACTCGCCTGACCCGGCCCGCCAGCTTGCCTCCCTCTCTGAGGGCCTTGGGTGTGTCATCCAGCGTCTCATGCAAGCTGGATGACGGAGGGAGTCTTCCGGACGAGAGCTGGGGATCGCCGCCCCAGGCTCGTCTGACCCGGCCCGCCTCCTTGCCTCCCTCTCTGAGGGAGGTGTCATCCAGCGTCTCACGCAAGCTGGATGACGGAGGGAGTCTTCCGGACGAGAGCTGGGGATCGCCGCCCCAGACTCGCCTGACCCGGCCCGCCACCTTGCCTCCCTCTCTGAGGGCC